>JARICB010000143.1 GCA_029264225.1 Nocardioides sp.
GTCTTGCCCAGTCCCATGTCGTCGGCCAGACACGCGCCGAGTCCTAGTGAGGTGAGCTCCGCCAGCCAGGTGAAGCCGTGTCGCTGGTAGTCACGCAGCTGCGCCGCAAGCCCGGTCGGCACCTCGAACGGCTCACGCAGAGCGGCATTGCGCAGTTGCTCACGCACGGTGAGGAGGGTGGCGCCCACGATCGTTTCGTGCTCGACCTCGTCGATCTGCACGACGTTGGTCAGCGTCGCGGCCAGCACAGCTGCGGGCGCGACGGTGCGGATCATGCGTCGCTTGGCCCTTTTGAGCATGGCCGGGTCGACGACGGTCCAGTTGTCGCGAATCTTCATGATGGGCGAAGCAGCCTGCGCCAGCTGGTCCATCTCGTCGTCGGTCAGCGCGTCACCGTGCAGCGCCAACTGCCACTGGAAGCCGAACAATGCGTCAGGACCGAACAGCCCGGTCTGGAGTGCCTCTTCGCGCTTGGGCCCCTTGCGGTCGGTCTGCGTCAGCTCGACCTTCGCGGTGACATCGCGGTCGAGGGTGCGTGGCCACAGCACGTCGACCCCGGCCTCCTTGAGCGCGGCCACGCCGCTGTCGAGCAGGCTCACCAGCTCGTCGGTGTCGAGGGTCAGCTCGTCGGGGACGCGCAGTTCGAGGAAGCGCTCGAGCACCGGCCAGGCGTCGGCGGCAGCGCGCAGCGCGATGCTGGCGTGTGTGCGGGCCCGGTCGCCGAAGCCGTGGCTGGCGTCGGGACCCGATTCGGTCCACAGCAGCGCGGCGTCGCACATATGAGCTGCGTTCTCGACCGCATGCACCTGGAGCACCAGGCGGACCGCGCCGGCGACGAGTTCCTCCTCGTCGGCCTCGATCCGCAACGCGATGGTGACCAGCGCAGGGCGGTCCTCGCCGGAGCGCGCCTTCGCCCTGGCCACCCGTTCCTGGAGTCGCCGGGTGAAGTCGGGGTCGACGCTGCGTCTGCTCGGGGCCTGACCTGACGGGACGGGCGTACGTCGCGTGGCGATCGGTGCCGCCCGCGGCATGGCATCGGCCACGGCGTCGAGGACGGCTCGCACGATGCCTTCCGCCGTGGCGATATCGAGACCGTCGTGGGCCCGGGCCGCCACCAGCCGGGCGATCCGGTCCTCGTCGTCGCTCGGCAGCGTCGCCACCTGCCACGACGTACCGCTGGCAGCAGGCTCGAACCGGCCCGCCGCCACCAGTCGCAGCCCCAACAGGGCGGCACCGCTGAGCAGGGCCACGCTCGGGTGCAGGTCTTCGCGGGCGTGCGCCTTGGTCAGCACCGGCAATGCGCCACGGATCGGCAGGGAGACCGTGCGCCGATCGTCGGAGAACTCCACCATCGCCTCACGTGGCGGCTCTCCCGTCCGGAAGGTCGCCGGGCCGGTGACCGGAACAAAACTCACGCACTACCTCCGAAACACCAGCCGACGACCGGGCATCACGAGGCTAACGCTCGGCACCGACACGTTGGTGAACGGGCGCATCGCAATATCGATTGGATGGTTGCTCTCTCAATCACTATCGTAGGCGGGTGAGTACCGATACCCAGCAGAAGCCAGGACCCTCCGAGCCGTCGTCGGGCAGCGACAAGCTCGACAAGAATGTTCTGCTGGTCGCGGGGGTGGTCGTCCTTGGCGCCATCATGTCGATCCTCGACATAACGGTCGTCTCAGTGGCGCTGAACACCTTCCAGCAGGAGTTCGACGCCAGCGCGGCCGACGTGGCGTGGACGATGACCGGCTACACGCTCGCCCTGGCCAGCGTGATCCCACTTACGGGGTGGGCCGCCGACCGCTTCGGCACCAAGCGCCTCTACCTGCTCGCCGTACTCCTCTTCACCGCCGGCTCCGTGCTGTGCGCCACCGCTGATGGACTGTGGACCCTGGTCGCCTTCCGCGTAGTGCAGGGCCTCGGTGGCGGGATGCTGATGCCACTCGGAATGACGATCCTGACCCGGGCCGCCGGTCCCGAGCGCATCGGCCGGGTGATGGCCGTGCTCGGCATCCCGATGCTGCTCGGTCCGATCTTCGGCCCGATCGTCGGTGGCGCCCTGATCGACAACGCGTCGTGGCACTGGATCTTCCTGATCAACCTGCCGATCGGTATCGCCGCCCTCGTCTACGCCTGGTTCGTGCTGCCGAAGGACGAAGTCGAGCCGTCGGAGACGTTCGACTGGCTGGGCATGGTGCTGCTCTCCCCGGGTCTGGCCCTGTTCCTCTTCGGCGTCAGCTCGATCCCCGAGCACGGCACCGTCATGGCCGCCAAGGTGCTGATCCCGATGATCCTGGGCCTCGCGCTGATCATCGCGTTCGTTCCGTGGGCCCTGGCCCGACGCAACATCCACCCGCTGGTCGACCTGCGCCTGTTCAAGAACAAGAACATGACGGTCGCGATCATTGCGATGATGCTGTTCGCGATCGCCTTCTTCGGCGCCTCACTGCTGTTCCCGCTCTACTTCATCCAGGTCCGCGGCGAGGACGCCCTCGGCGCCGGCCTGCTGCTCGCCCCGCAGGGCATCGGCGCGATGATCACCATGCCGATCGCCGGCATCCTGGCCGACAAGATCGGTCCGGGAAAGATCGTGCTCGCAGGCGTCTCGGTGATCACCGTCGGAATGGCGATGTTCACCCAGATCGGCGCCGACACCTCCTACCCCTACATGCTCGGGGCACTTTTCGTGATGGGCCTCGGCATGGGCGGCACGATGATGCCGATCATGACCGCGGCGCTCGCCACCCTGACCGCGCACACCGTGGCGCGCGGCTCGACGTTGCTCAACATCTCCCAGCAGGTCGCGGCCTCGCTGGGTACGGCGCTGTTCTCGGTCATCTTGACCAACGAACTCAAGAAGAGCGCCAACGTTACCCAGGCCCAGGCGATCACCCAGGCGACCGACGGCAGCCAGGACCCCAGTGTGGTGGCTCAGGCGGCGCAGGCGTTGGGCATCGACCCGACCACCTTGGAATCCCTGTTCGCCAGGGCCACCGAGGACATGGCATCTGCGTTCGCCACGGTCTTCATCGTGGCCACGGTGCTGGTCGGCTGCTGCTTGATCCCCGCAGCGTTCCTGC
>JARICB010000176.1 GCA_029264225.1 Nocardioides sp.
GGCCCGCCCGCCGAGCACGGCCTCACGCACCGAGTGGGTGTCGACCAGTTCGTCGCCCTGGTGGAGGTAGCCGACCTCGACGCCGCGGTTCATCGAGACCCGCCCGGCGTCTGGCTCCTCGAGCCCGGTCATCACCTCGAGCAGCGTGGTCTTGCCGTCGCCGTTGCGACCGACGATGCCGATCCGCTCACCGACGCTGATGCCGAGCGACACCTCGCTCAGCAGCGGCCGGACGCCGTAGGACTTCGAGACCTTCTCGAGATTGATCAGATTGGCCATCAGGGGTGCTCCAGGAGATGTGCGCCGGCGACAGGGCCGTTCGCGATGAGTACGACGTCGTGCCCCGCGCCGCGCAGGCCCGCGACGACGGCATGGGCGCCGCCGAGCGAGTCGCACAGGAAGATGCAGGTCGGGCCCGAGCCAGAAACGATTCCGCGCAGTGCGCCTTCGCTCTCGCCACGGTCGATCAGAGTGCCGAGCTCGGGCCGCAGATCGATGGCCGGAGCTTGCAGGTCGTTGTAGAGCGTGCGCGCCAGTTGCAGTGGCTCGCCGCCCGCCAGTGCGATGAGCAGGCTGTCCGGCCCGGTGGGCTCGGTCAGGGCGTTGGGGAACAACATGTCGAAGTGGCGATAGACCTCGGGGGTGGACAGACCGACGTCGGAGGGCACTGCGACCCACCACCAGGTCCCGGAGTCGTCGAGGGGCTGCACCAGCTCGCCACGTCCGCGACCACGCGCCGTACCACCCACGAGCGAGAACGGGACGTCGCTGCCCAGCTCGGCCGCCAGTTCGAGGAGTACCTCGTCGGGCAGGGCAAGGTCGTGGAGCCGGTCGTAGGCCAGCAGGGTCGCGGCCGCGTCGGCCGAGCCACCGGCCATCCCGCCGGCAACCGGGATCGACTTGAGGATCTCCAGCTTCTCCACACCGGGACTGCCGGTGCGTGCGCGGACCCGTTCGAGGGCGCGGAAGCCGATGTTGTCGGCACCGAGGGGCACGTCGGCCGGGTCGATGTAGTCGGCGCACTGGAGTCCGAGCGAGGCCACACCGACAGAGGTAAGGGTGATGTCGTCGTAAAGGCTGATCGCCTGATAGACGGTGTCGAGGGGGTGGAAGCCGTCCTCACGCACGGCACCAACGCCGAGGTGCAGGTTGATCTTCGCCGCTGCCCGGACCGATACCGAGCGCGGCACCTCGTGGCGTGTCACCACGGCATGCCTTCGGCGATCCGCGCGAAGTCGGCCACGGTCAGCACCTCGCCGCGGGCCGTGGGATCGATGCCCGCCTGCACGAGCGCCCGCTCGGCCGCCTCACCCGACCCAGCGAGGGGGCGCAGCGCAGCCCGGATCTGCTTACGACGCGTAGCGAACGCGGCATCGATGACGGCAAAGACCTGCGCACGGGTGGCAGTGGTGGCGGGCGGGTCGCAGCGTGTCCACGCCACCAGTCCGGAATCGACGTTGGGCATCGGCCAGAAGATGTTGCGCCCGATCGATCCGGCGCGGCGTACGTCGGCAAACCAAGCGGCCTTCACGGATGGGACACCGTAGACCTTGGAGCCCGGCCCGGCCGCGAGTCGGTCGGCGACCTCGGCCTGCACCATGACCAGTCCGCGTTCGAGCGAGGGAAGCAGCGTCAGCATGTGGATCAGGACGGGCACCGAGACGTTGTAGGGCAGGTTGGCCACAAGGGCGGTCGGCGGCGGGCCGGGGATCTGCTCGATCCGCATCGCGTCGCCCAGCACCACCTCGAACGCCTTGAGCTGCTCGGGTGCGTAGTGAGCGATCGTCGCCGGCAACCGCTCGGCCAGCAGCGGGTCGATCTCGACGGCCACTACGCGCTTGGCGACCTCGAGCAGGCCCAGCGTGAGGGAGCCCAGGCCCGGGCCGACCTCGACCACGACGTCGTCGGGACCGATGGCCGAGTCGCGGACGATGCGGCGCACGGTGTTGGCATCGATGACGAAGTTCTGACCGCGCGCCTTGGTAGGGCGCAGGTCGAGCTCCGCAGCCAGTGAACGTACCGCCGCTGGTCCGAGAAGTCTCGGACCAGCGGTGGGGGTTGTCATGGTGGAGAGCCTAGTGGCCGCGCTCCGAGCGATCAGCGAGGGAGCCCGAGGCTGCTCGAGCAGCCGGGCCAGGCGCCGTAACCGCCCGCGGCGTCACGGAGCTTGGTCGCGACGGCGATCTGGGTCTCGCGCGAGGCCTGGCTCGGGAGGCCGGTGCCGCCGTAGGCCTGCCAGGTGCCGAGATTGAACTGGAGACCGCCGTAATAGCCGTTGCCGGTGTTGATGGCCCAGTTGCCGCCCGACTCGCACTGCGCGAGGGCATCCCACACGGTGCTGCCGCCGGCGAAGTTGGAGGTGGTCTCCTTCTTCGTTCCTACCTTGACGATGGCGCTGACAGGTCGGCGCTGTACGTCGGCAGACACGACCTTGGTCGCGGTCAGCTTGCCGTTGCGGTAGGTCAGTCTGTAGGTGACGTCACGCTGGCCGGTCCGGCCGGGGCGGACGACCTCGTCCTCGCCCTCATACATCGAGGAGTCGGGGCGCTCGATCGTCGAGAAGTCGACCGACTCGTTGCGCACCCGCTTGGTGACCACCCGGATGTCGGTCAGGACGACCTTGTCACCGTCGGCGATGAGAGTCTCGAGCCCGGGGCGCACCACGTCATGCTTGGAGACCTTGACGCCGAGTTCGTCGAACACGTCGGCCACGGTGAGCACGGTGAGCCTCTTCAGGGCGACCTGCTGCTTGCCGACCTTGACCTTGATCTTCTTGGGGGTCACCACGTCGAGGCGCATGCCGCCACGCGAGATCGGGGCCTGGCGGCTGGTCGAGAGATCGGCGTTGGCGTAACTGCCACCGATCTCACCCAGGGCGCTGGCTACGTCGGTGGAGTTGACCCAGTGGACGCGCTCCTGGCCATCGACACTCAGCTTGAGCGGCCGGGCGAACTGGACCGAGATCCGGGTGCCGTCCTCGACCGG
>JARICB010000202.1 GCA_029264225.1 Nocardioides sp.
CCGCAGTGGAGAAGCCTCGCAGCACCAGCTCACGGCCCTGCTCGTCGGTCAGCGCCGGCGTCGGCTCGTCGGGCACTGAGCGGGCGAAGGCTGCACCCATGCCGACCAGGACGACCACCAGTGCCACCAACAACACCGGGATGCGGCCCAGCCCAGTCGAGCGTGTCGCCATCGAAACTCCTCATCCACCGTCGCGAGAAGGCATAGGGTACGGCGCATGGACGCCCCCAGTGACGCAATCGCCCAACCCCCGGAGAGTCGCGAAACAGCACGCGGGGCGATCACCGCGACGGCCCTGCTCCTGCTCGTCATGGTCCTCACTGCCATCTCGCCCGTCCGACTTGCCCTGGTCGAGCTGAACCCGGTCCAGGCGCTGATCGAGGGGATCCGGCTCCCGGGCGGGCTGCCCCACCTCGGGCTGCCGTTCGGCCAACACGCAGTCACGACGTACTGGCTCGCCGAGACCCTCGGCGCCCTTACCCTGCTCGCGGTGTTCTGGGTCCGCTGTCGCTCGGCCCGCAACGGCGAGGTCGCTCGTGGACGCCTGCGCATCTTCGGCCAGGTCTGGCTCGACACGGTGCTGGCGACGCTGATCGGGTGCCTGGTCGCGGCGGTGGTGGGCAGCTTCTTCACCCACGACCTGGTGTTGCCCTACTTGCTGCTGATCGGTGGAACTGTGCTGTTCGCCCTGGTGATCGGGGCCGTGGTCGGACTACTGGCGGGGCTCGTCGCCGCCGCCGCCCGGGAAGTCATGGGGTCTGCACAGTCGAGCGTGCAGACCCCATAACGTCAACGGATCAGACGTTCACCAACTCCGGCTCCGGCTCCGGCTCCACCTTCTTGGGCTTCCGCTCGGAAGCGTGCCGCGGACCCATCGGCGCGTGCGGCCGGGCGCCGTCGCGGTTCACCCAACGGTCGACGACCAGCAGGTTGAGCGCCAGACCTATGACGGCCCACAGCGCCAGCACCAGTACGTCGCCCCAGATCCCGACCCCGTCGAGGTAGACCACCGAGCGCACGATGTCGACGGCCGCCGGCAACGGCAGCACCTCGGCGAGCGGTCGGAAGAAGTCGGGAACCATGTAGATCGACAGGCCGCCACCGGAGGCGGGGACCCCGGCCAGCATGACGACCGTGATCACCGGTGCCAACCCGCCCAGCCCGACGGTCCGGATCACGACGGCACTGGCCCACGCGACCCCGAAGACGGTCAAGGAACCGGCCCCGATCAGCGCCAGTGCGTGCCCGTTGACCGCGCCGATGATCACGTCGAAGAGGAACCACAGCCAGATCGAGATGCCGACCGACCAGCCGGCCACCATCGGCAGCAGGTCGCGGGTGCGTTTCAGGTCGGGGGCTCCGCCACGGAACATGGCGAAGAACAAGAAGCCGGCCATGATCCACGACATGCCGACGTAGAGGCTGTTCGTGCCGTTGGTGTCGGTGTCGGCCAACGGCGCGATGTCGTCGAGCACCAACTCCGCGCCACTGGCCGCGGCGACGCCGCCGAAGAGCCTGGTCACGATCGTCTGCTGGCTCGAGCCGGCGCCACCGGCGCTTATGAGGGTCGGGGCCTGCCCGGCCGCGCTCGGCAGTACGTAGGCCGCCACCAGGTCCTGGCTACGGATCAGGTCGTTCACCTCATCGGAGGCGGCCACCTGCAGGTCGACGTACTCGCCGAGCTGCGGCTCGACGGCCTCGACGAACTCGTCCGCGGCCGCCGAGGTGGGCGCCACTACCGCCACCGGTAGGCCATGGATGTCCGGCTGGTGCATCGACAGACTCATGAGCACCACGACGGTGAGCACGATGGACAGCGGGAAGAGGATGGCAGCGACCACCCGGTTGCGGTAGGGCGCCACGGGTCCGCCGGCCAGCGCGGACAGCGGGGCGTCCCGCTCGGTGTAGCGCGGACCGCCGACCACGACGTGCCCGGAGCGGCGCTCCTTGAGGATGGCCAGGATCAGTGGGATGACGAACCAGAGGGCGAGGGTCAGCAGGTGGGCCCCGGCTCCCTTGCCGTCGAAGTAGACCACCGAGCGCAGCAGCTCACCGGCCGCCGGCAGGGGCAGTACGTCGTGGAGCCACTGGAAGAAGCCGGGCATCGTGTGGATCGACATCGTCATGTTGGAGGCCGGTACGCCGAAGACGACCCAGACCAGCATGCCCAGCAGTACGGAGAACGGGCCGATCAGCTGGGTCATCAGCAGCTGGGAGATTCCGACGGCGGCCACCGTCAGGGTGCCGACACCGAGGAAGAGGGCGAAGTGGCCCTCGACGGCACCGATCATCGGGCCGAGAATGAGCCACAGGAGCGTGCTGATCGCGACACTCCAGCCGAGCAGGGCGGGCACGAACTTGCGCACCCGCAGCAGGTTCGGCGTACCGGCGAGCATGCCGCTGAGCGGAACGTAGCCGGCCAGCATCATGCCCAGCGTCGCGAAGAGCACCATGGTGCCGGTGCCATCGCCTGCGGGCAGTGCCTGGAGATCGACCGACTCGACCTCCCAGCCGCGGGCCAGGGCGGAGGGGGTCAGCAGTTCGTCGACCAGCGAGGCCTGGGCGGCACCCCCGGCCATTACGTGGGAGACGACGGCCTTGTTGTCCGCCCCCGCGGGGAGTTCGATGACGCCGACCACGTCCTGGTCCTGGGCGAGCTCCTTGGCCACAGCCATGTCGTCGAGCAGGCGCACGGCGAGCGCCCCGTCGGAATCCTGCTCGAGGTCGGCGGCGAAGTGACGTGCGCTGTCGCCCTCGCCGACGACGGCGACCGGCAGGTCACGGGGTTGCGGGTCGTGCATCGTGCCCATGTAGGTGGCGTACATCATCGTCACCATCAAGAACGGCATGACGAACAGGGCTATCAGGCGGCCCTTGCGCTCGGCCGACGTTTCGGGGGGTGGCGGCGGGTACTTCTGCACGTGCGACGGTTCGGTGGGCGGCTGGGCGGGCAGTGGATCGACGATCGTCGTCACGTAGTTCTCCTGGCGGGCGCCGTCCCGAAATGGGTCGCGCCGTCGTGGGTGACGAATCCGGTGGGAGTCCGACCGATCAAGTTTAAGTCACGTGGCTTACGCAGTCACCATCACCTAGAGTTAGTCTCGTCACTGTCCGAGCGAGGGGAAGCGATTGGCCCGCCACGACGCCCGGGAGCGACTCCTCGATGCTGCCGAACGGCTCTTCGCCGAGCGCGGCATCCCGACGGTCTCCGACCGGCAGGTCGCCGAGGCCGGGGGCAACAGCAACCACTCCGCCGTTCACTACTACTTCGGCGGTCGCGACGGCCTGCTGCTGGCTCTCGTTCATCGCCACCACGAGGGCCTGGAGCCGGAGTATCGACGACGTTTCGAGGAGTCCGACTCGCTGGTGGGCGACATCCGCGCGCTCGTGCTTCCACTGACCGCCAGCTTCGCGTCCCTGCCCAGCCCCTCGTGGCGCGCCCGGTTCCTGCAACAGGCGCTCAATGACCCGCCGACAGCAGCCATGCTCCGTGAGCGCGGCGACCCGGCCTCGGCCGCCGCGGAGATCGTGCGCTCCACGATCGCCCGACTGGCGCACCTGGATCCCTCCATCGTCGAGGCCCGGGTCCAGATGACTACCCACATCGTCAGCACCGCGTGCTCCGACATCGAGGCACGCGCCGCGACCTCTGGTGTTCCACCACGCTGGCACGAGGCAGGCGCCTTCTTGTGCGACGCGATCGCGGGGCTGCTCCAGGCGCCCATCCACGAGCAGGTCGGCGAGTTCGACGGCTGAGGCCTCAGGCCAGGAACGCCGCGACCCGCTCGTGGTAGCCGGCCGGTTCGAGCAGGAACGAGTCGTGGCCCTGGGTGGAGTGCAGTTCCGCGAAGTCGACGTCCACGCCGAGTCCCTCGAGCCGTTCGACCAGCCGCTTCGACTGGCCGGTGTCGAAACGCCAGTCGCTGTCGAACGAGGTGACCTGGAAGCGGGTAGTAGTCGAGCCCAGCGCCTGCGCCGTCGCCGGCTCCGCGAACGGGTCGAAGTAGTCGAGCAGCCGGGTCAGGTAGAGGTAGGAGAGGGCATCGAAGCGATCCAGGAACGTGTTGCCCTGGTGCTGGAGGTAGTGCTCGACCTCGAAGTCGGGGCCCAACTCCCACGCGTCGCCGGCCGACCTGCGGCGTCGTCCGAACTTCTCCTCCAGGGCCTGCCCGGAGACGTAGTTGATGTGGGCCATCATCCGGGCCACCTTCTGCCCGCGCCACGGGAAGACACCCTGCTCGACGTAGCGTCCGTTCACGAAGTCGGGGTCGTTCATGATCGCCTCGCGCGCCACCGTCGATAGCGCGATGTTCTCGGTCGTGAGTTGTGAGCTCGCCGCGACCAGCACCGCGCGCTCGATCGCGGCCGGGTCGTCGATGACCCACTGCAGGATCTGCATACCGCCCAGCGAGCCGCCCACGCCGGCGTACAGCCGCTCGATGCCCAGGTGGGCGAGCAGTCGGCGATGTACGGCGACCAGGTCGCTCATGTGCAGCATCGGGAAGTCGAGGCAGTAGGCCCTACCGGTCGCCGGGTCGATCGACAGTGGACCGGTGGTGCCTGAGCAGCCGCCCAGGATATTGGGTGAGATGACGAAGAACCGGTCGGTGTCCACGGGCTTGCCCGGCCCGATCATGGTGTCCCACCAGCCGCGCTTCTTGGCGCCCAGGTGCAGACCCGCCGCGTGGGCCGTACCGGTCAGCGCATGGGTAACGAACACCGCGTTGTCGCGAGCCTCGTTGAGTCGCCCATAGGTCTCGTAGGCGACCTCGACGTGATCGAGCCTGCCGCCGGCGCGAAAGCGCAGCGGATCGTCCGGGGTGGCCAGGACGACCCGCTGCGTTTCGACGTATCCCAAAGAGCCGCTCACGGCACCATTCCTACAGGGCTGCCGCATGGGCGCGTCAGCGGGCAGCGTCGAGGGCCTGGGTCAGGTCGGCGATCAGGTCGGCCACGTTCTCGATTCCGATGGAGAGCCGCACCATGTCTTCGGGCACACCGGTGGCCTCAAGTTCGTCGGGGGTGAGCTGGCTGTGGGTCGTGGTGGCGTTGTGGATCGCCAGCGACTTCGCATCACCGATGTTGGCCAGGTGACTGAACAGCTCGAGCGCCTCGATGAACGTCTTGCCCCCCTCACGACCCGACTTCACGCCGAACGACAGCAGACCGCTGTAGCCCTTGCCGGTGAAGTTACGGTCGGCGATCTCCTTGTAGGGGCTGTCGGGCAGCCCCGGATAGGAGACCCAGGAGACGTTGTCGTGCCCGGAGAGGAACTCAGCGACCTTGAGCGCGTTCTCACTGTGGCGCTCCATGCGCACATGCAGGGTTTCGAGACCCTGGAGGAAGAGCCACGAGTTGAGCGGCGCGACGGTGGCACCGGTGTTGCGCATCAGCACCGTGCGCGCCCGGATGATGTAGGCAAGGTTGCCGACGGCCTCGGTCCACACCACGCCGTGGTAGGCGGCGTCCGGCGTGGTCAGGCCGGGGAAGCGCTCGGAGTGGGCGTTCCAGTCGAAGTTGCCGGAGTCGACGATGATGCCGCCGATGGAGGTGCCGTGGCCACCGATGTACTTCGTGGCGGCGTGCACGACCACGTCGGCGCCGTGGTCGAAGACCCGGGCGAGGTAGGGCGTGGCGGCGGTGTTGTCGATGATCAGCGGCAGTCCGAGCGCGTGAGCGGCGTCGGCCCAGGCGTGGATGTCGACCACGTTGATGCTCGGGTTGCCGATGGTCTCGCCGAAGACCAGCTTGGTCTTCTCATCCACCGCGGCCGCGAGCTCCTCGGGCTTGGCCGGGTCGACGAACCGGACCTCGATGCCGAACTGGGGCAGCGTGTGGGCGAACAGTGCATAAGTGCCGCCGTACAACGTCGAGAGGGCGACGATGTTGTCGCCCGAGTAGGTCAGGTTGAGCACGGCGTAGGTCGTGGCGGCCGAGCCGGAGGCGGTGGCGAGCGCGCCGACGCCGCCCTCGAGCTGCGTCATCCGGTCTTCGAAGACATCCTGCGTCGGGTTCATGATCCGGCTGTAGATGTTGCCGGGCTCGGCCAGCGCGAACAGGTTCGCGGCGTGCTCGGTGTCGTTGAAGACGAAGGACGTGGTCTGG
Source organism: Nocardioides sp. (assembly GCA_029264225.1). Taxonomy (GTDB): domain Bacteria; phylum Actinomycetota; class Actinomycetes; order Propionibacteriales; family Nocardioidaceae; genus Nocardioides. Next base: position 6,106 of record JARICB010000202.1, read on the forward strand.
TAGATCGGCACGGCCCGGGCGTTGGTGGCCGGGTCGGCCTGCTCCTGCCCGGCGTGAACGGCCAGGGTCTCGGGGCGGTAGGTCATGGTGTGCTCCTGATTTCGGGCGGCGTGTCGTCACTAGGAGCCTAAAGTCCAGGAACAGCGCGGGCGCACCTGTCCGCTAGGTGACCACACCGATCGGGTGCATTCATCTGGGCCGCGCGCGGGTGAGGTGCTTCTAGCGGGCGGAAAGTGCCTGCCACGTCTTGCCCGGGGCGACGAGTCGCGGGCGTAGACACGCGGACATTGGTCCCCCGGACAACCCACGCCCCCGCCTGTCGCCGCGCTCCCCGGCGACCATGGTCCGCGCGTCTACGCGATGGGCGCTGCGCCAGGCCGCCGGATCCGTGCCGGGCACGAGGTCGGCCAACAGCAGATCCGATCAGTGCGCCATGTCCACGAACCGCGAGTAGTGACCCTGGAACGCCACCGTGAGGTCGCGGGTGGGCCCGTTGCGGTGCTTGGCCACGATCAGGTCGGCCTCGCCGGGGCGGGTCGACTCCTTCTCGTAGACGTCGTCGCGGTGCAGGAGGATCACCATGTCGGCGTCCTGCTCCAGTGACCCCGACTCGCGCAGGTCGCTCATCATCGGTCGCTTGTCGCCTCGCTGCTCGGGGCCACGGTTGAGCTGGGAGAGCGCGATGATCGGCAGTTGGAGCTCCTTGGCGAGCAGCTTGATCTGCCGGGAGAACTCTGAGACCTCGAGCTGGCGCGACTCGACCTTCTTGCCCGAGCTCATCAGCTGCATGTAGTCGATCACGATCAGCTTGAGGTCGTGGCGCTGCTTGAGGCGCCGGGCCTTGGCCCGGATCTCCATCATCGTCATGTTGGGCGAGTCGTCGATGAACATCGGCGCCCCAGACACCTGGCCCATCTTGCGGGCGAGGTGGTCCCAGTCCTGGTCGGACATCTGCCCGTTGCGGATGTGGTTGAGCGGCACCTTCGCCTCGGCCGAGAGCAGCCGCATCATGATCTCGGAGCGCGTCATCTCCAGGCTGAAGAAGACGCTGGTCAAGTTGTTGTGGATCGACGCCGCCCGGCAGAAGTCCAGAGCCAGCGTCGAGTTGTGGGTCGGAATCGACCCCGGGCCAGCGAGGTAGAGGTGGTCGTCGTTGTCGACCTGGACGCAGCGCACCGGCACCGATGCCACCGGCTGGATCGACTCGATCTTGACCAGGGAACCGTCGGGCATCGCAATGGTGTGGATCTCCCCGACACGGGCCGCCAGCTCACGGGTGGTGCGAGCGAGCGTCGTGCACGATGGCGGAGTCCTCCAGTCACCAGGTGAGAGCTGGATACCGCCATCTTGAATAGCACCCTCGGTAGAGGGGAGCACCGGCGTGGTCAGCCACTGGTGCTCGGCATCGGCCACGATGCTCGAGCCGTCGGAGAACGTCAGCTCGAAGCAGGCTCGATCCACCAGCACCTCAGTGGCAGCCACTACCCGGGTCGGGTAGCCCTGTGCGTCGAGCAGCAGCTCACCTACCGCGACCGCACCCATCGTGGTCCACCCCGACGGCGTGGGCAGCGGGGTGTCGAGCGCCAGCGCCTTACCCATGGCGGGTCGCGCCGCGACGATGATCATCTGGCCCGAGTGCAGACCGTTGGTCAGTTCGTCGAGGTCGGCGAAGCCGGTCGGGACGCCGTAGAGCCCCGCCTCCCGGTTGCCGATCGCCTCGATCTCGTCGAGGACGGGGTTCATGATGTCGCTCAGCGGGGCGTAGTCCTCGGCCGCGCGCCGGTCGGTGATCTTGTAGACCTCGGCCTGCGCCTGGTCCACCACGTCGTCGACGTGTCCCTCGCCGGCGTAGCCGATCTGCACGATCTTGGTGCCCGCATCGACGAGGCGACGAAGGATCGCCTTCTCCCGCACGATCTCGGCGTAGTAGCTGGCATTGGCAGCGATCGGCACGTTGGCGGAAAGGGTATGGAGGTAGGGAGCTCCACCCACCCGCTCCAACTCACCCTTGCGACTCAGTTCGGCGGCCACCGTGATCGGGTCGGCCGGTTCGGCCCGACCGAAGAGATCGATGATCGCATCGTGGATGACCTCGTGGGCGGGCCGGTAGAAGTCGATGCCGCGCAGCGTCTCGGTGACGTTGGCGATCTCGTCCTTGGAGATCAACATGGCGCCCAACACACTCTGTTCGGCGGCGTTGTCCTGTGGCGGAGTGCGATCACCGGGACGTCGTGGCGCTTGGCCCGGCTCGTAGGCCGCCGGCCCGTCGCCCCACTCGAAGTCGGCCGCACTACGTCCCTGCTCGGCGATACTCACCGTTGTCCCCTCACTGCTGCCGATGTGGCGTTCACCTACCGCCTCCCACCACCTCGTCCCTGCTCGCAACGGACGCTAGCCAGGGGCACCGACAACGGCGGAAACGCCTGGAGCGCCCAGCCGACGAGCAATGAGGACGAAGTGTGGGTTCGCGCGACGGTACGACGTCCGCGGGCCGTCCGGCCAGTCCTTACCGGCGAGTTATCCACAGGGCCTGTTGATAACCAGGGGCCAGCCGTGGACGACACGCCGCGAGTGGTGCAGCAACTGGGGATGTGACTGTGGAAAACCTCGAGTCGTCAAACACGTACATACCTCTGACCTGCACGGACAGTGAATTCGACCTGTGGAAAAGAAATAGTTCCGCTCCTGCAAGTGCTCCTTCTCGTCAGGTGGGAATGGTCGGTCGGTTTGTCGACAAGGCGCCGGATTCGCATTTCCGCCGCTGGTTGTGCACCGGTCATGCACAGGTAGTCACAGTGAGCCATTGCACTTGTCCGATCGGGTCAGATCCGTGCGTTCGTCTCCGGGACGGTCGTTACACTGCCGCGGGTGATCAGCGCCGATCGGGAGATCTTGCGCCTGGCGGTGCCGGCCTTCCTGGCCCTCGTCGCCGAGCCACTCTTCCTGCTTTCCGATGCCGTGGTGGTGGGCCATCTGGGCACCGCGGAGCTCGCCGGACTCGGCATCGCTGGTGCCGTACTCCAGACGCTGGTCGGCCTCTGCGTCTTCCTCGCCTACGGCACCACCGCCAGCGTGGCCCGCCGCTTGGGGGCGGGCGACCTCAGGGGCGCTCTTACCCAGGGCATCGACGGCTGTTGGCTAGCGGTGATCATCGGCAGCGTCGTGACCGTGGTCGGCGCGCTGTTTGCCCGCCCGCTCGTGGAGGTCTTCGGGGCGGGCGCTGCGGTCAGCGACCAGGCGACGGCCTACCTGTCCATCGCGATCTTCGGCACCACCCCGCTGCTGTTGATGCTGGCCGCTACCGGTGTGCTGCGTGGCCTCCAGGACACCCGGACCCCGATGTATGTCGCCGTGGTGGGCAACCTGGCCAACATCGCGCTCAACGTCTTCTTCGTCTACGGCCTCCACCTCGGCATCGGTGGGGCCGCACTCGGCTCGGTGCTGGCGCAGATCGCCAGCGCGGCCGTCCTGGTCGCCGTCGTCGTCCGCGCCGCCCGAGGCGAAGGCGCCACCCTGCGCCCCGACAGACGCGGCATCGTCTCCGCCGCTCACGCCGGCGTGGCCCTGGTGCTGCGCACCCTCACGCTGCGAGCCTGCCTGCTGGTAGGGACCTACGCCGTCACGATCGCCGGAAGCGATGCCGAGGTCGACCTTGCTACCCATCAGATCGCCATCACCCTGTGGACCTTCCTGGCCTTCTCCCTCGACGCTTTGGCGATCGCCGCGCAAGCCATTACCGGCCGCGCACTGGGCGCCGCCGATGTGGAGGGCACCCGCCTGCTGACCCGCCGGATGCTGAGGTGGGGGTGGGGCGCGGGCATCGTCACCGGGCTGCTGCTCGCCGGTGTGTCGCCGTTCGTCGGCCCACTCTTCTCCCCCGACCTCGAGGTGCAGCGGATGCTGGTGCCCGTGCTTCTCGTGGCCGCAGCGGGCCAACCGATCGCCGGTGTCGTGTTCGTCCTTGACGGCATCCTGATCGGCGCGGGCGACGGCGCCTACCTGGCCTGGGCCGGCCTCGGCGTGCTCGCGCTCTACACTCCCGTCGTGCTGCTCGCCGCCCGCGGACCCGGCGACCTGGTGCCGGTGTGGCTGGCCTTCGTCGTCGTCTTCATGGGGGTGCGCTTCCTGCTCCTGACCCGGCGCGCACAGGGCACCGCCTGGCTGGTCACCGGCTCGACGGACCCGAAATGACGAACGGCCCGCCTGCTCCGAGGAGCAGACGGGCCGTGCAGTTGCAAACGTCAGGCAGAGACGACGTTGAGAGCGACCTTGGCGGACACCTCGTCGTGCAGCTTGACCGACACCTCGTGGGCGCCGAGCGACTTGATCGGCTGCGCAACGACGATCGTGCGACGGTCGACCTTCTCGCCGGAAAGCTCGGTAATCGCGTCAGCGATCTCCGAGGTGGTGACGGCGCCGAACAGGCGACCGCCTGCACCGGAGCGCACCTTGACGTTGACCGGGCCCTGTTCGAGCTTGGTCTTGATCTCGGTCGCGTGATCGGAGTCGCGGGCGGCACGCGCGGAGCGGGCCGTCTTGATGGACTCGATGGTCTTCTCGCCACCTCGGGTCCAGCGCATGCCGAGGCCACGCGGGATCAGGTAGTTGCGGCCGTAACCGTCCTTGACGACGACAACGTCGCCGGGGGCGCCGAGGCCGTCGACCTCCTGGGTCAGAATCAGCTTCATCAGGGGATCTCCTCTCAGCGACCGGTGGACGTGTAGGGCAAGAGTGCGACCTCGCGGGCGTTCTTGACCGCGATGGCCACGTCACGCTGGTGCTGGACGCAGTTGCCGGTCACCCGGCGCGCGCGGATCTTGCCTCGATCGGAAATGAACTTCCGGAGCAGGGTGGTGTCCTTGTAGTCGACACCAGTCGCCTTCTCCTTGCAGAACTGGCAAACCTTTGTCTTGGGCTTGCGAATCACTGCCTTGGCCATTGTGGTGCTTCCTTTCTAGAAGCCCGGCCCTGCCGTAGGACAGGGGCGGAATGGTGGAGGTGTATTCGGATGGGTGGAACTGTTGATCAGAAGGGAGGCTCGTCCGAGCTGACGCCGGGGGCACCCCACGGATCGTTGGCCGACTGCGAGTTACCGCCGCCGTATCCGCCGGACTGACCCTGACCCTGACCGCCACCCTGCTGACCACCGAAACCGGCACCCTGCTGGGGAGCGGGCGTGGCCCACGGGTCGTTGGCCGGAGCGTTGCCGCCACCTCCCTGCTGGCCACCGCCGAAGCCGCCGCCGCCACCGCCGGAGCGCTGGGCGCGGGCAACCTTGGCTGTGGCGTACTTCAGCGACGGGCCGACCTCATCGACGTCGATCTCGAAGACGGTGCGCTTCTCGCCCTCGCGGGTCTCGTACTGCCGCGACTTCAAGCGGCCCTGCACCACGACCCGCATACCGCGCTGCAGCGACTCGGCCACGTTTTCCGCAGCCTGGCGCCACACCGAGCAGGTCAGGAACAGCGCATCGCCGTCCTTCCACTCGTTGCTCTGCTTGTCGAACGTGCGGGGCGTCGAGGCGATCCGGAAGTTCGCCACGGCCGCACCCGAGGGGGTGAAGCGCAGCTCCGGGTCGTCGACGAGGTTGCCGACGACGGTGATGACTGTCTCGCCTGCCATGTCAGGTCTCCCTTGAAGTCAACTGATCAGTGATGTCGGGGTTGATCTAAGACGCAACCACCGACATCGGGTAGTGAATCTCTACAGCCCCTACTTGGTGTCGGGACGCAGGACCTTGGTACGCAGAATGGACTCGTTGAGCCCGAGCTGGCGGTCGAACTCCTTGACCGTGGCCGGCTCGGCCTGCAGCGAGATGACTGCGTAGATGCCCTCGGCGTGCTTCTTGACCTCGTAGGCCAGCCGACGGCGACCCCAGACGTCAACCTTGTCGACGCTGCCGCCGTCCTTGCGGATGACGTTGAGGTACTTGTCGAGGGACGGCTCGATGGTGCGCTCCTCGAGACTGGGGTCGAGGATCACCATTACTTCGTAGGCACGCAGCATGCGTGGCTACCTCCTTCGGACTCAGGCGGCCACGGACTTTCCGTGGCAGGAGGATGCCCCCAACTGAGAGGGGGCGACAGGTGAGGTTAACAGCGCCCGCCGTCGCTCACTCAATTTCGGCTCCGGTCGCTGTGGAGAACCTCGGCTGTGGATGACGCCGAGCGGGTACGGCGCCGCGCCGCTACCGTCGACATCATGCGCACGGCAGCCCGCTTCCGCCCAGTGCACCGCCCGCTACACCGGACCGTTGTCGCTGGGCGCTACGTGCTGCTCGACCAGATCGGCGCCGGCGGAATGGGCTCGGTCTGGCGCGCCCACGACGAGCGCACCGGCACCACGGTCGCGCTCAAGGTCCTCGGCCAGCACAGTGGTGCGCTCCTACTGCGCTTCGTCCGCGAGCAGGCCGTGCGGGTGCACCATCCCCACGTCGTCGCGCCGACGGGATGGGCCGCGGAGGACGACCTGGTCGTGCTCTCCATGGATCTGGTCGCCGGTGGCTCGGTGCAGGACCTCCTCGATCGGCACGGCCCCTTCCCGGTGGGGTACGTCGCAGTGCTGGTCGAGCAACTGTTGCTGGCTCTGGCAGCGGTGCACGCCGCCGGTCTGGTCCACCGCGACGTGAAACCCGCCAACCTGCTGCTCGAAGCCACCGGAGACGCAGCGCCCCACCTGCGGCTCGGCGACTTCGGCGTGGCTGCCCCGATCGCGGACGTCCGCTTCACTACGGTGCCCGGCGCGATCGGCACCGACGGCTATATGGCCCCCGAACAGGCCCGTGGCGCGCTGCCCGACCCGACCCAGGACCTCTACGCCGTCGGCCGGGTGGCGCTGCAACTGCTGACTGGACTGACACCCGAGCGGCAGGGGGCGATCGGCTCCCATCCCCTGCGGCCGCTGCTCGAGCGGCTCCTGGTCCTCGACCCGGAGCAGCGCCTCGTCTCCGCGGAGGTGGCCCTGCGACTCCTGCGGCGACTGGCCATCACCCCCGAGGTCGGTCCACCGGTGCCCGATGTGCTCAGCAACGTTGACCATTTCCCCACCGGCTGGCACCGCTGGGCCGCCTGGGGCGTGCTCGTCGCCTGCCTGGGCGTGGTCGGTCTGTGCATTTCGGTCACTGTCGGCGTGCTGATCTAGCGTGGTGGTCATGAGCATCCGAATCGGCGCACACGTGGACCAGAGTGACCCGATCGCGCAGGCACAGGAGCGATCGGCACCCCTCGTGCAGTTCTTCCTCGGTGACCCGCAGAGCTACAAGGGCCCAGAGATCCGCTTCGCCGAGGGCGCAGCCGCGCTGCGGACGGCTGCGGAGACCGCTGGCGTCGACCTCTACGTCCATGCTCCCTACATCATCAATGTCGCCACCACGAACAATCGGATCCGCATTCCCAGCCGCAAACTGCTCCAGCAGCACCTCCACGCCGCGGCGGAGATCGGCGCCAAGGGCCTGATCGTGCACGGTGGACACGTCAACAAGACCGACGATCCAAGCATCGGCTTCGACAACTGGCGCAAGGCGATCGATGCGACCGATCTGGTGATCCCGTTGCTGATCGAGAACACCGCTGGTGGCGACCATGCGATGACCCGCCACCTCGACCGGATCGCCGGCGTCTGGGATGCGATCGCCGGTTGCGCGCAGGCCGACATGGTCGGCTTCTGCCTAGACACCTGTCACGCACATGCGGGCGGCAACGCCCTGGAGACGGTCGTGGCCGACGTACGCGCCATCACCGGCCGCATCGACCTGGTGCACTGCAACGACAGCCGCGACGAGTTCGACTCGGGTGCCGACCGGCACGCCAGCCTGGGCGCCGGGAAGATCGACACAGCCCTACTGGCGTCGGTGATCAGGGATGCCGACGCCCCCGTGGTGCTGGAGACGCCGGGTGGGGCCGACGAGCACCTCGCCGACATCGCCTGGCTGCGCGAGCGACTCTCGCCGGACCCCGCCCGATAGCCTCGTAGTCGTGACGACTCCACCCGCCCTGACTGTTCGCACGATCACGACGGCCGAACATGCAGACTTCATCGCCGCCCGGTCGAACGCCAGCTTCTTGCAGACCCCCGGCTGGGCGCAGGTGAAGCCGGAGTGGCGGGCCGAGTCGATCGGCTGGTTCCGTGGCCACGAACTGGCCGGCGCGGCTCTGGTGCTCTATCGCCAGTTGCCCAAGTTGAAGCGCTTCTTGGCCTATCTGCCCGAGGGTCCGGTGATCGACTGGACCGACGACGACCTGAGCAGCTGGCTCACCCCGATGGCAGCACACGTGAAGGGGCAGGGCGCCTTCGGAGTGCGCATCGGCCCACCCGTGGTCACTCGGCGCTGGAGTGCGGACCAGATCAAGGCCGGCATCGCCGACGACACGACGTCTCGCCTCGGCGACGTGCCTCCACTGGAGCGCTCACAGGCGGGGGCCGCGGTGGTGGCTCAGCTGCACGAGCTCGGTTGGCGCCCGCAGTCGGTCGACGGCGGCTTCGCAGCGGGACAGCCCCAGCACAACTTCGTCATCGCGTTGGCCGACAAGTCGCAGGACGACGTCCTCAAGGGGATGAACCAGCAGTGGCGCCGCAACATCAAGAAGGCCGCCAAGGAGGGGGTCGAGGTCGAGCAGGGTTCCCGCGCCGACCTCAAGGCCTTCCACGACCTCTACGTGCACACCGCCGAGCGCGACCACTTCACGCCGCGCGGCTTGTCCTACTTCGAGACGATGCATGACGCGCTCACGGCCGAGGATCCAGATCGGTTCACCCTCTGGCTGGCCCGCCATGAGGGCGACCTGGTCGCCAGCACCATCGCGATCCGGGTCGGCACCCATGCCTGGTATTCCTACGGCGCCAGTTCCACCGAGAAACGTGACGTCCGCGGCTCCAACGCCATCCAGTGGGCGATGATCCGCGACGCGATGGCACACGGTGCCGAGGTCTACGACCTGCGCGGCATTACCGAGACCCTCGACGCTGACGACCCCCATGTCGGCCTGATCCAGTTCAAAGTCGGCACCGGTGGCGAGGCGATCGAGTACGTCGGGGAATGGGACCTGGCCTTGAACAAGCCGCTCTACAAGGCCTTCGACCTCTACATGAAGCGTCGGTCGTCATGACCCTGACCTTGCACGTCGACGGCGACCGCTGGCGCTCCCACCTGCTCGCGACAGCGGCAGCCCAGCCTGGGATCGTGCCGGTCGTCAAGGGCAACGGCTATGGGTTCGGTATCGGGCGGTTGGCCCGCCGCTGCGACTGGCTCGCGGAGCACGCCGAGAACACCCACCCCGCGATCGACCTGATCGCCGTTGGCACCTACGACGAACTCGACGAGGTTGCCTCCCGGTTCCACGGGAGTCTGTTGGTACTCACCCCCTGGCGCCCGGTGGGCGCCGCCCTCGACGTATCGGCGACGCTTGCCGACCGGGTCGTCCACACCATCAGCCGGGTCGAAGACCTCCGGGCACTCACCGACGAGCAGCCGCACGCCAGGTTTGTGCTCGAGCAACTCACCTCCATGCGCCGCCACGGCATGACCCGCCGCGAACTGGTCGAGGCCGCCAAAGTGCTGGCCGAACGTCGCCTGACCGGGCTCGTGGGGGTGGCGATGCATCTGCCCCTCAATGTGGGATCCCACCTCGGTGAGGTGCAGCGTCTGCTCAACGACGTGGTCGCCGCCGGCTTGGCGACCCGCACGGTCTTCGTCAGCCACCTGACCCGCGAGGAGTCGACGACGCTGCGCACCTCCTACCCCGACTTCACCATCCGGCCCAGGATCGGCACCGACCTGTGGCTGGGCGAACGCTCTGCCCTCGACGTCACCGCCACCGTCCTCGACGTCCACCACCTCGAGCGTGGCGAGGCCTACGGCTACCGCGGCCGCTCCATGCCCAAAAACGGACACATCCTGATCGTCAGTGGCGGCACCGCCCACGGCATCGGACTGGAGGCACCTACCGGTGACCAGTCGCTGCGAAGTCGGGCAGCCACCATCGCCCGCGGTGGAATGGACGCCGTCGGTCTGGTTCGTTCGCCGTTCTCGATCGACGGCAAACAGCGTCTCTTCGCCGAGCCCCCGCATATGCAGGCCTCGATGCTGTTCGTGCCTTCAGGGGCGCGGGTGCCCGCCATCGGCGAGGAGATCGCCGTACGGGTCCGGTTCACCGCCACCGACTTCGACCGCGTAGAGATCCGCTGAGTCAGCAGCGCGCTGGCTGAGGGCGACCGCGGCGATCAGCCAGACCAGGCCGCCGATCCGGAGCCCCATCGCCCACCAGTAGGCGCGGGCATCGCCTCCGCCGGACGGCGCCAGCGCGCCACCCAGATAGAAGCCGAGCATCATCCAATGGATCAACTCGCACACCTGCCACCCGAGCAGGTGCCTCCAACTCCGCACCGAGACCACCGCCAGCGGCAGCAGGAGCAGCGCGAACGCCGGCGAGGCAGCCGGGCTGATGATCAGCGCCACGGCCAGCAGCACCGTGCCGAGCGCGGCGAAGGACCAGCCGCGTCGAGCCAGCACCACCACCGCACAACTACCGAGCAGCAGAGCGAGGGTCGTGACGGCAATCAGCACTGTGCGCGACGGAGTGCTGGTGCTGATCTGGGTCAGCAGCAACCACGACGAGCCGACGTCGGGGCCGTGAAAGTAGCCGCGCCACGACGCACGCCACGCCTCGGGAGAGGAGGCATAGGCCGGCAGCATCAACAGCAGCCAGGCGATCAGGGCGCTGCCTCCTACCCGGCAGGCCTCCTCGAACCGCCGATGCCACAGCAGCAGCGCCAGCGCCGGGACAATCAGCAGTGCCACGAACGGTGACGCAGCAGCACCTACGCCGATGGCCACGCCGGTGACCCCCGGGCGGTGTCGGGACCAGCCCCACAGCGCGGCAGCGACGGCACCCGCGGCGAGCAGGTCCCAGCCGATCGGTGCAAAGACGACCAAGATCGGGGCGGCGGCAAAGGCAGCCGCGTCCCAGGGCCGCCGAGGCCGGACCCCGGTCAACAGACCGGCCGCCAGCATCGCCACCCCTGCGAGCAGCACTGTGTTGACGAGGGTGAAGATCCGCGCCTCGCGCTGCACGTCAGCACGCTCGGCGACCTCAGTGACGGAGCTCGACGAGCGTTCGTCCAGAGCGGGGGAGCCGCTGATCAGCGCCGTGACCCGCTGGCTGAGGAAGGCGACATAGGTCGGTAGCGGCGGCACCCACGCCGCGGCGTACCGGACCCGCACCTGCGGGTCGCTACTGAAGGGCCAATGGCCCTCGGCGTAACCGTTGTCGACGTAGGCCTGCGAGGTGTCGCTCCAGCACAGAGCGGTGTAGCGACCAGTACCCCCTTCGCCGGCGACGTCGAGGCAGGGTGTCTTCGCGACGATCCCCAGCGACATGGCCAGCGCCGTCAGCACCAGCACCACCCGCAGCGGCGTCCACCAAGGGTGTTGCCCCGCGTGCTCCCCGAGCGGTCCCCCCACAGCCTCGCTGAGCGATCGGACGAAGGCATCCTCGCGACTCGGTGCGACCCGCACGTCGCTGGGCCCCGTCATGTCGCGCTCATGCTGAGTCAGGTCGGTTCAGGAAATGGCCCGTTGCCATACGACAGCTTGCCTCGGCGTAGGAGCCGGCGCGGGCGCCGGCGCTGCAGGTGGCGGCGCGGGCGCCGGAGCAGGCGCCGGCGCGGGTGCCGGCGCGGGTGCCGGCGCGGGAGTGGTCGGCGGGACAGGCGCCGGCGGCGGTACGGGCACTGTCTCGGGCGGGACCGGGACCGGCACCGGAGGAGGCGGCGGCACCGTATCGGTCGGGTCCGGGGTCGGCGTCGTGGGCTCCGGTTCCGGTTTCTGGGTCTCGATGGTGGGCGTCTTGGACGGCTTGCGGGTCGGCGTCGGCTGCGGCTTGTAGGTGGGGGACGGTGGAACGTAGGTCTCATGTCCATCGTCGGGTGCGTCACCATCGACGTAGGCAGGCTCCGGGAAGCTCTCGACGTCAAGACCAGCCATCAGCGTTGACATGATCGCTGTCCACGTCTCTGCCGGGTATGCCCCACCGAAGTAGGACGGCAGCCAGCCATCGAGCTGTTCGTTGCCCTTGCCCCGCACATACATGACGGTCGTTGCCAACTGCGGGGTGTAGCCCGCGAACCACGCCGACGACACCTCGCCGCGGCCGTTGGTGGCCGTGCCGGTCTTACCGGCGGCGGGACGCCCCAGGCCCAGCGCTGCGGTGCCCGAGCCGGACTTCACCACCCCTTCGAGGGCGTAGGACACGTCGGAGGCGATGTCTTCGTCGACCGTGCTCTTGGCATCGTTCTTCCACGCATACCGCTGTTCACCGGTGGCGTCGAAGACCTTTTCCACGACGTGCACCGTCGAGCGCTCGCCGCCGCTGGCGATGGTGGCGTAGGCGTTGGCCATGTTGATCGGGCTGACGGTGGCGTTGCCGAGCGCGACGCCAGTGATCGGCTCCAGGCCCGGCGAGGAGTCCGGGATGCCCCGAGACTTCGACTTGGCGCTCGCCGACGGGATGCCGAGGTCTCCTGCCGCCTGGACGACCTTCTCCGGGCCGCTGTCCATGCCCAGTGTCATGTCGATGAAGGCGGTGTTGACCGAGTTCTCGGTCGCCGTCAACATCGAGATCGCCGAGCCGTAGTCGCTGTCGCCCTGGTTCTCGATCTCCGTCCCGTCGGGCAACTCGTAGGGAGAGTTGCCGTCAAAGCTGTCAGTCAGCGCGTAGCCGTCCTCGATCGCGGCCACCAGAGCCGCGACCTTCATGGTCGAGCCGGCCTGGCCGCCTGCCGACGCCCAGTTGATCTGGGAATCCAGATAGTCCTGGCCGCCGTAGAAGCCGCGCAGCGCGCCGGTGCCGACCTCGACCGTGGCTGCGCCGACGTGCAACTGCTTGTCGCCGAAGCCCTCAGGCCTCTGCTCCAGCACGCCGTTCTCGGCGGCCGCCATCGCATCGGGGGTGAAGGTCGTGGTGACGCGTAGACCGCCTCCGTCGATCTCCTGCTCATCGAAGCCGAGCTGCAGCAGTTCCTGCTTGACCAGCGTCAGCATGTGGCCGCGCTGACCGCCGAACTGGCTCTGGCTGGCGATCTTGGGGAACTTCGGCAACCGCTTGGCTGCCTTCTCGACCTTGCCTGCGTAATGCTCATCCACGTCGGCCATGCCGCCAAGGACGTAGCGGTAGCGATCGCGCAGCGCGGCACGGGCTTCCTTGCCGCCATCAGGGTTGAAGCGCGAAGGGTTGTTGATCACGGCCGCCAGCACCGCGGACTCGCGCAGGTTGAGGTCTTTGGCGTCCTTGTCGAAGAACGCCTGCGACGCGGCCTGCACTCCGTAGGCGCCGCGACCGAAGTAGATGGTGTTGAGGTAACCCTCGAGGATCTCCTGCTTGTCCATCGCGCCGTGGATCTTGAGCGAAACGATCGCCTCTTTGACCTTGCGCGTGTAGCTGCGCTCGCTGCTCAGGTAGAGGATCTTGACGTACTGCTGGGTGATGGTGGAGGCGCCTTGTCGCTGGCCGCCGCCAGCGTTGTTGAAGGCGGCACGCAGGATGCCGACCGGGTCGATCCCCCGATCGGTCCAGAAGCTGCGGTTCTCGGCCGCCACCACGGCGTCCTGAATCTCCTCCGGCATCTGCGTGATCGGGATGGACTGGCGGTTCTGCTCGTCGTAGTAGGTGCCGAGCTCGGCCTTGCCGCCGCTGTAGTAGACGAAGGTGGTCTGCGCCTTGAACGCGTCGTTCTCCTCGGGGATGGTGATCGCCTTGTAGAGCACGAAGAAGGCGGCCGAGGCCACCAACACCCCCACCAGGCCCAGGATGAGCAGCGCCTTCAACGCCCCTCGGATCCGCTGTCGAGCGGTCTTGCTCGCCTTGACGGGTCGGCGTTTGACCGCCGGTCCCAATGCTCTGCGCTTCGCACTCACGCGCGCAAGGTTACGGGTCGAGTCTTGAAATTGCCTCGTTGTGGCGGCCACGGAGGTCGCCACGGGCGAGTTTTACGACTGATCGGATATATCGCTACGATAGGTCACATGGCACGTCGCGCAGAGACCATCGAGATGGCAGTCCTCGGACTGCTGCACGAGGGACCCCTGCACGGCTACGAGTTGCGCAAGCGGCTCAACCTGATGTTCGGGTGGGGACGAGTGCTGTCCTACGGCTCGTTGTACCCGGCGTTGAAGAAGATGCTCCGCGCCAACCTGATCGAGGAGGCAACCAGCCCCGTTCCGGTCACGCGTAGGCCCCGGATCGTCTACGACGTCACCGAGGCCGGACACGCGGAGTTCGAGAGGCTGATGTCAGAGGTCGGTCCCACGGCGTGGGAAGACGGCAACTTCGACATCAGGTTCGCCTTCTTCGGGCGTACCGACATGGAGATCCGGCTGCGCGTCCTAGAAGGTCGCCGTACCCGACTCCAGGAGCGGCTCGTCCGGATCCAGCAAGACCTCGAACGAACGCAGGCCGAGGTCAACCGGTATGCCGCCGAGTTGCAGCGACACGGTGTCGAGTCGGTCGAGCGAGAAGTGCGCTGGCTCTCCGACCTGATCCAGGCCGAGCGGGGCCATACCCTGCCCGACCAGTCGGCATCAGCACAGCCCGCACCCGAACAGCCAGCCCAGCCGATCAGCACCATCCCCGATCACTGAGCAGTTCAGTCATAGCAGTCAGCGAAGTTCAGGCAGACAAAAGGAGAGACCCATGGGGTCTGTACGAGTAGCAATCGTGGGCGTAGGCAACTGCGCCACGTCCCTCATTCAGGGTGTCGAGTACTACAAGGACGCCGACCCGGCGACCTCCGTGCCCGGCCTCATGCACGTCAAGTTCGGCGACTACCACGTCAGTGACGTGACCTTCGCGACCGCGTTCGACGTCGACGACAAGAAGGTCGGCAAGGACCTGTCGGAGGCCATCAACGCCTCGGAGAACAACAC
>JARICB010000245.1 GCA_029264225.1 Nocardioides sp.
CGTAGCTCTTGTTCACGTCCGTGCAGGTCAGCATGGTCTCGCTCATGACGCGACCTTCTTTCTTCCTCGTGTGACAAGGGAGCCGAGATCACCGAGCAGCCCCAAGATGCCCCGCGGCGCGAAACGCACGACGAGCAGGATGGCGATCGCGAAGACCAACGTCCCGGACTCAGCGAGAATGTCGAGCTCGAAGGTGAAGACCACCACGATGACGGCACCGATCACGGCCCCCCAGGGCGAGTTCTGGCCGCCCAGAACCGGCATGAAGATCGCCAGGAAGACGATGTGCAGCTCGAAGGACCCGGGCTGCGCCACTCCGCTCATCGTTCCGAAGAGCGAGCCGCCCAGGGCGGCCACGCCGGCACCGACAGCAAGGGACAGGAGCGAGATTTTCGAGGTGCTGATCCCGCTGGCCTCAACCACCTCCGGCACGTCCTTGCGGAGCCGTACGACGATGCCGAACGGCGAGACCCGCAATCGCGCCATCAGCAGCGCAATCGCCCACACCAGCACCAGCCCGGCGATCATGATCTGGGTCCGGTCGAACTCGTAGCCGAGCAACGATGGACGACGCACGGCCATCCCGGTGGCGCCGCCCGTGATCTGCTCCTGGTCGAGGAGGAAGACCTGGAAGGCGATCCCGAACAGGAGCGTGGCACCGGCCAGGAAGAATCCCTTGAGCTTCCGGGTCGCCATCCCCAACAACCACGCCACGGAGGCCGACAGCACCACCGCGATCGGGATGCCCCACAGCGAGGACACACCGTAGGTGGTGCTGACGATCGCGCACGCATAGGCGCCGATTCCGAGGTAGGCGTTGTAGGCCAGGGACAGCGAACCGCTCATGACGAACGGGATGTACATGCCCAGGGCAAGGAGCGCGTAGGTGCAGATCAGGACGACGTAGTCCTGTCGGTAGCTGGCGCCGCTGCTGTAGAGGAAGGCCACGACGACCAGCAGCGCGCTGAAGACCATCTCCCCCTTCCACCTGTGGCGGGCGAGTCGGCCCCGGCCCGGAGGCCTGGATCGGTCGGTCGCGGTAGAGGTCACCGGTGAGGAGTGGGCCATCAGATTCGCACCTTCGTCTGGAAGATTCCCTCTGGTCGCAGCGCGAAGAGCGCCAGCGCGAGGACGAGCGTGATGTAGTCACGCGCAGCGTGTCCGAACTCGTAGACCACCCAGGTCTGGAGAGTGGCCACGATGAGGGCGCCCACGAGGGGGCCCCAGACCCGGCCGAGCCCGCCGACGATCACGCCGAGGAAGCCGACCAGGGTCCACTCGAGGCCACTGGTGAAGGCAACGCCGGCCTTGGCCGCGAAGAGCGATCCGGCGACGCCGCCGAGCAGACCCGCCAAAGCGAAGGCGGTGACCCGGATCCGGTCGACGGGCACGCCGAGCATCCGGGCCGCGTGCTCGTTGTCACCAACCGCACGCAACATCCGCCCCGAGGCGGAGTTGCGCATCCACCAACCGATGGCCACGAAGGCGACGACCGTGGTGAGGACCAGAAGGATGGACTGGCCAGCGACGTGCGCCCCCAGGACGGTGAAGTCGGCGTCCCAGAAGGCCCGCCCCGTCATCGGCGTACGCCCGAAGAGGGTGCCTGCGAGCTGCTCGAGCCCGAACAGGATCGCCACCACCGCGAGGATGGATGGCATCTCCTCTCCGCCGGTCCTGCGATGGATGGGACGCACGATCAATACCTCGGTCAGCGTCGCGATCACCACCGAGGCGAGCACGCCGACGAACACCGCGAGCGGCCAGGGCCACCCGTTCGTCGTCATCAGGTGCACCCCGAGCATCGCACCGAACATCCCCAGGCCCCCGAGAATGAACAAGAAGATGTCCGCTCCTCGAAGCACCAGGTAGTAGCCCAGGCCGAGCAGACCGCCGAAGCAGCTGAGCTCGATCACCGAGACCCACAGTTGGGCTGGCATGGTCCCTCCTTCTAGTCTGTAGTGCTCGACACGACGCGGATCAGCACGTGGGCTGGAACTCGGGCCAGGTCTTCGTGGGCCGGTCCTGGGCGTCGAACTGGGCCAGCACCAGGCCGCAACTGCCGTCGGCCCCTACGTGCTTGTCGGCGCCGAACGAGATCGTGTACTCGTCCTGGCCGTAGTGCGGCTTGTAGTCGCTGATCGACTCGAAGGCCTTCTGTACCGCCTCTCGGTCCTCGGCGCCATCAGCTGCCGTAATGGCCTGCTCGATCAGCTTGATGACGTCGTAGCCCTGCGGGCCGTAGGCGGTGAGCTCGCTGTTGTTGCCGCCGCGGGTGGTGAGCAACTTCTCGAACTCGGTGGTGCGCTTGTTCGTCGTGTCAATGCTACCGGCGAAGACGACACCCTCCAGCGCGCCAGCGGTGGCAAGGTCCCAGGTCTCGGGCTGGTTGCCGATCGAGGCGAGCGAGAAGCGCGGCATGTCGGGCATCGCCTGGAACAGCCCGTTCTGGATCAGGGCCTCGGTCTGGCCACCGAGGGACATGACGAGCACGACGTCGGGGTCGGCGTCCTTGATCCGGGCGATCTGCGCGCTCGCGTCGGAGGCATCGGTGGCGACCTTCTCCAGGGCGACCGGCTCGATGCCGGCCTCTTCGAGCTGGGCCATCATCGCGGAGGCGTAGTCCTGAATGGTGGCGACGTCATCGGCGATGACCGCAAGCTTCTTGTAACCGGCCGCGTTCATGCCTTGCGCGAACGCCTCACCGATACCGGCGCTGGTCGGCCCGAGGATGTAGATGTTCTCGTTGTCGGGCGCCTCAACGATGGAGGCACTGAGGTTGGTGGGCGCCACGCAGAGGATGTCCTCCTCGACGCACACGACCTTGGAGGCGATCGCCGAGGCGGACCCGGAGTTGAGGATCAGCACTTGGGCGCCATCGTCGATGAGGCGCCGAGCGATGGTGGGGGTCTGGGTAGTGTCGCTGCCGTCGTTCTTGGTGATGACACGAACCAACTTGCCGTCGATGCCGCCGGCTTCGTTGATCTCATCGATGGCGATCTCCATGCCGACCGCGGTGTACGGCGCGTAGGCCGAGGCCCCGCCCGAGGTGTCGGTGACGATGCCGAGCACGATCTCGTCGTCGGAGGCCCCGCCACCGTCGGCGCCACTGCAGGCCGAGAGCAAGAGGCTCGCGACTGCAAGGCCAGTCAGGGTCGTTGTGCGCTTCACTGTGATTCTCCTTCGTGAGGGACGAGCCGGCGGCGCCGGATCTGGGGTCGTGCTGAATGAGTGATACGTCGGCTGCCAGCAACGCGGTATCCCGAGAGGTGAAGCGGGTTGGTCAACAGGGCGCCTCGCTCCGGTCGCTGAGCGCGGCGTGGAACGAGGCGAGACCGGCCAACATCGAGTTCTCGTCATCGAGCCGGATCTGCGGGAGCTCGCCGACCTGCTGCTGCAGGAGGCGAACGTCCTTGACCAGTAGGCGGGCCTGGTCCTCGCCGAGGTCGGGCAAGCCCTCAGCCATGTAGCTGCCGCCGGACCCGTGGCGCAGGACGGCACGCATCATGTCGAGTGGAAGGCCGTGGGCCCCGGCGGTGGCGAGTAGGTCGATGGTGGCGCGGGTCGTGGCCGCAGCCACCGTGTTGTTGATCAGCTTGGCCAGGGTGGGCTGTCCGAGCTGCTCGAACGTGAGCACGTGCATCGCCAGGTGAGCGATCCAGTCCCGGTCCGCTCGATTGGCCGGTCCGGCGCTGAGAACCGTCGCGCGACCGGCCCGGATTCCCGAGACCCCACCGGTGATCGGCTGTTCCAGGACCCGCAGATGCGTGCGAGGCCCAGCGATGAGCTCCGCTGCCGCGCCGGGGGCAAGGGTGGTGTGGACGTGGACCGGGGTGTCGTCGCCCACGTGGTGGTCGAGCTCCGCCAGCACCGACACCGCCTGCTCATGAGTGCGTACGAGCAGGTGGATGCGTGCCACGTCATTCCACTGGGCCATACCGACCTCGGCCGCCACGGTGACGTCCGGGCAGCCGACCCATTGCTCTCGAGTTGTCGGATCCGGGTCGACAAGAAGCAGCGGGCAGTGACCCTGGAGCCGGGCAGCGACAGCGCCACCCAGATTCCCCAGACCCACGACAGCAACCGAGGCAGGCATGCGTTGCTCCCTCCGACAAGAGCGTTAATGTGACTGACGGCACACTACACACTAAGATTGCTAAGAGATACAAGTTAGTCCCGCTGAAAGGAACGTCGATGCCGATACACCAACCGAGGCTGGCCGAGATCGTGGTCTCGCAACTGCGGGAGCGGATCGTGTCCGGCGAACTGGAGCCGAACAGCGAACTACCTCGACAAGAGGTCCTGATGAAGGAGTTCGGGGTCGGGAAGCCGGCCATGCGCGAGGCACTGCGCGTCTTGGAGATCGAGGGTCTGATCACGATCCGCCGGGGCAATCAGGGCGGAGCGACGGTGCACGCTCCCCAGCAGCGCAACGCCGCCCATGCCATCGGAGTGGTCCTACAGTCCTGGAACGTCTCCGCATCGGATCTGCGCGACGCCATCAACGCCATCGAGCCGGTGTGCGTCGCTCTGTGCGCCGCCCGCGAAGACCGCCACGAGACGGTGCTGCCCATCCTGGAGGCAGCCCACGCGCGGATCGTCGAGGCAGTCGACGACGAATACCTGTTCACGGAGGCGTCCCGCGAGTTCCACGAACTCATCGTGAAGCACTGCGGGAACTCCACTCTGGTGGTGATCGCCGGATCGCTGGAGACGCTGTGGTCGGGACAGGAACTCGCTTGGAGCCAAGACGCAACGGCGCATGGGCGTCACCCGGACTCCGAGATGAGGACGAGCGGCATCCAGGCGCATGCACGCCTGCTGGAACTGATCGCCGCGGGCGATGTGCAGGGCGCCCAGGAACAGTCCACGAAGCACCTCGCCAGCAGCTTGCTGCACGTGTTGGACCCGAAGGCCGATCGAGCCATCACCTCCGTGAGTTCGCGCGGATGACGGCAACTGTCCTGCACCGACAGGAGATGAGGTTGACCTACGCCGACTGCGATCCGGCCGGGATCATCTACTACGCGACCTGGTTCCCGTGGATGGAACGAGTCCAGTCGGAGTGGTTCTTCCTCAAGGGTCTGCGTCAGGACACACTCCTGGCGGAGCACGGCTTCAGCACCGTCACCCGACACGCCGAGTGCGAATACCTCGCCCAGATCGGCCTCTTCGACACGATCGAGGTGAGACTGGTCCTTCGCCGTATCGGCACGACCTCGCTGACGCTCGGCTGCGACATGTGGTGGCACGAGGGCGCCACCCTCGCGGCGCGCGGCTCGATCACCATCGTGACCTTGTCGCCGGACAACACCCCGATCCCGGTACCTCGGCTCGTACGCGACCTGCTGACTCGACCCGACGCCCCGACGCCGATACGCCCTACCCTTGCGTCATGAGCGATCAGCCGGCACAACTCAGCGCCTACGTCGACCTCTGGTGGGGTGCGGTCAACGACTTCGCCGCCCTGCTCGAACAGGTACCCACCGACGCCTGGCACACCCCTACCGACCTGGCCGGATGGGACGTGCACGACATTGCCGCGCACATCGCTCACCTCGAGGCGCTGCTCGCCGGGCAGGCGCACGACGATGTGGAGATCGGCGACCTGCCACACGTGCGCGGCATGATGGGCACCTTCACCGAGCAGGGAGTGGTGGCCCGACGCGACCGGACCCCCGACGAACTGATCAACGAGATCCACGCCTGCACGACTGCGCGTCGTACCCAATTGTTGGCCGAACCCCCGACCGACCCCGACGCGCCGGCACCGGGCGTCTTCGGCGCCATCGGGTGGAACACCCGGACGCTGCTGCGCAACCGGCCGCTCGACGTCTGGATGCATGAGCAGGACGTGCGCCGCGCACTCAACCTGCCCGGCGCGATGGGGAGTCCCGCGGCCATCCACGTGACCGACTACCTCTCCGAGAGCATCGGCTACGTGCTGGCGCGCAAGCTCAAGGCCGCGCCCGGCACCAGCGTGCTGCTCGAGGTCGAGGGCCACGAGCCCATCGCCGCCACTGTCAACGCCGAGGGCCGCGGTGAAATCCTGACCGAACTGCCGACGCAGCCCTCGGTCGGCGTACGCACTGATCGTGAGTCCTTCATCCTGCTCGCGGGAGGCCGTCGTAGGCCGGAGCCGGGCCGGGTCGAGATCTTCGGCGACTCCGAACTGGGCCGACGGCTGCTAGACCAGTTCGCCGTCACCCCGTAGTCCACCCCCGCACGAGTGTCAGAGTGGCCGAACAAAGGGGTGGCGCA
>JARICB010000269.1 GCA_029264225.1 Nocardioides sp.
CTCGACGAACCGGTCATAGATCTGGTCGGCGACAAACATTCGCTCGGTCGAGACACAGAGCTGTCCGGCGTTGGAGAAGCTGGCCCGCACCGCACCCTCGGCCGCCTTCTCCACGTTGGCGTCGCGCAGGATCAGGATCGGGTTCTTGCCACCGAGTTCGAGCGAGGCGCCGATCAGTCGGTCGGCGCACTGCTGGGCGATCAGTTTGCCGGTCGCCGTGGAGCCGGTGAAGCAGATGTAGTCGGACTCGTCGATGATCGGCGTTCCGAGCTCGCGGCCCGGGCCGGCGACGACATTCCACACGCCGTCGGGGAAACCGGCCTCGTGCAGCAGTTGGGCCCCGAGGAGCGCGGACAGCATGGTCTGCGCGTCGGGCTTGGTGACGACCGTGTTGCCCGCCAGCAGGGCAGGAAGTCCATCGCACAGCGCCATCGTGAAGAGGTAGTTCCAGGGCGAGATGATGCCGACGACGCCCTTCGGAACCCGGTTGACCTCGACCCGGGTCAGGCCGGGCACAACCCCCATCCTCCGTTCGGTGTCGAGGTGCTGGTGGGCGGTGCGGGCGTAGTACCGCGCGGTCAGCGCGACGTGCATCGGCTCGTCGAAGGCGTGCTTGCGGGCCTTGCCCGACTCCAGCACGATCAGGTCGAGGATCTCCTCTTGACGGTCCACGATCAGGTCGTGCAGACGCAACATCATCGCGGCCCGGTCGTCGATCGAGGTGCGGGCCCACGCGATCTGCGCGCGCCGGGCGGTGGCAAAGGCCGTGGCCACGTCGTCGGCGCTCGACTGCGGGATGTGCGCGAGCGGCTGCCCGTTGAGCGGCGACTCCACCGCGTTGCTCTTCCCGGTCGTGGAGATCACCCGCCGGGTCAGGTTGGCGACGTAGTCGGGTTCGAGGGCGTAGGACGCCGTCGGGTCGTGCTCGGGGTCGTGCGGACCGTGTTCGAGGTGCGAAGAGGCCGAAGTGTGCTCGCTCATGACCCGAGCCTAAGCCGCAGCACCCAGCGTTGCTACCCGCGAGTCACTTAATCCGACGAGAAGCTGGTCCTCGCCGGATTGGCGATCGCCGGGACAGCTGCCACGGCCCGGGTCCACCACCGAATCGGACCCAGCCCGCTCCAGTGCTCCCGGCGTGTTGAACGACCAGAAGTCACCGGACGGCCACGACTTCCGGCGTACGCCCTGCCGCTGGTGCGAGTTCTGGTCGTTAGACACGCCGTCACCAAAGAGCGGGAGACCGACCGGTCGCCTCAGACGATGTCGCGGGCCCTGACCCGGGCCTCGTCGGCCTCCTGGTCGGTGATCTTGAGCTGTGACTGCCGTTCGGCCTCGACCCGTCGCAGCCAGTGGTCGATCTCGTCCTCGGTGCGCTGCTCGTCCCAGCCGAGGGCGTCAGCCATCAGCAGCGCAGCGGGGCGCGCGGAGGCCACCCCTCGGTCGAAGGTCTCGATGGAGATCCGGGTACGCCGAGCCAGGACGTCGTCGAGGTGGCGGGCACCCTCGTGGGAGACGGCGTAGACGACCTCCGCGGCGAGGTAGAGCGCCGCACCGTGCAGCGGCTCGGCCAACTCGGGACGCCTTCGGATCAGCGTGAGGACCTCATCGATCATGCCGCCGTAGCGGCCGAGCAGGTGATCGATCATCGCGATCGGTATCCCGGACTCGCGCGAGAGGGTGACCCGCTGGTTGGTGCGTGCCTCGAAGCCCCATGCCCCCACCAGCGGCACCCGCTCGGTGATGCTGGGAAGGACCACGTCGAAGTCGCGGATCGCGTGGTCGACCGCGTCCTTGGCCATGACCCGGTAGGTCGTGAGCTTGCCGCCGGCGATCAGCACCAGCCCGGGCACCGGGTTGGCGACCGTGTGCTCGCGCGAGAGTTTCGTGGTCTCGCCCAGCTCTCCCTTGCGCACCACAGGCTTGAGCAGCGGACGCAGCCCGGCATAGACCCCGACCACGTCGTGGTGGTCGAGCGGATCCCTCAGCAGTTTGTTGACGTGCCCCAGGAGGTAGTCGATGTCGGTGCGGCTCGCCGCCGGGTGAGCAAGATCGAGGTCCCACGGGGTGTCCGTAGTGCCGACGATCCAGAAGGCCCCCCACGGGATCACGAAGAGCACCGACTTCTCGGTCTTGGTGATGAAGCCGCACTCCGAGCGGATCCGGTCCCGCGGCACCACCAGATGGATGCCCTTGCTCGCATCGACGTCGAGCGTGACGTCGCCACCGATCAACTCCTGGACCTGGTCGGTCCAGACTCCGGCGGCATTGATCACTACTTTCGCGCGCACCTCGAACTCAACGTCGTTCTCCAGGTCGAGCACTCGCGCACCGACGACGCGATCACCCGCACGAGGGAATTCCGTGACTTTGGTACGCGTCGCGATGTGGGCGCCGTTGTTGGCGGCGGTGCGAGCCACCGTCATCACCAGCCGGGCATCATCGACCTGGCAGTCGTAGTAGCGGATCGCCCCGTGCAGCTTCTCGGTCTTGATGTCGGGCGCCATGCGAGCGAGTCTCTTGCGGAAGACGTGCTTGTGCTTCGGGACGCCCATCTCATACTTGCCGGCCATGGCCATCGCGTCATACAGGGCAACACCCGCGCCGACGTAGGGGCGTTCCCACGCATGCTCGAGCGGGTAGAGGAACGGCACCGGACGGACCAGATGCGGGGCGAGCTGCGTGAACAGCAGCCCTCGCTCCTCGAGGGCCTCCTTCACCAGCGCGAAGTCGAACATCTCCAGGTAGCGCAGCCCACCGTGCACCAACTTGGAGGAGCGCGACGAGGTGCCCGACGCCAGATCGCGCTGTTCCAGCAGACCCACGCTCAGGCCGCGCGTGACCGCATCCAGCGCGGCACCGGTGCCGACGATCCCACCTCCGACGACGAGCACGTCGAGCTCGCTGGCGGTCATCGCCGCGAGCGCACTGTCGCGGTGATCCGGGCTGAGCTGGAACGTCATGCCACCCAGTGTGTCAGGGGCTCGGCAGCCGGCTAGTGCTGGACAACGACCTCGATGCGCTGGAACTCCTTGACCTCGGTATATCCCGTGGTCGCCATCGCGCGCTTGAGCGCACCGACCAGGTTCATCGTGCCGTCGGCCACCCGGGAAGGCCCGAACATGATTTCCTGGAGCGTCCCGACCGGCGCGAACTCGACTCGTTCTCCACGTGGCAGTTCCGCGTGGTGCGCTTCCCCGCCCCAGTGGAATCCGCGGCCGGGGGCGTCCGTGGCGCGGGCCAGCGGCGAGCCGACCATGACGGCGTCGGCACCGCAGGCGATGGCCTTGGAGATGTCACCTGAACGCCCGATCGAACCGTCGGCGATGACGTGCACGTAGCGACCGCCCGACTCGTCGAGGTAGTCACGTCGGGCTGCCGCCACGTCGGCCACGGCCGAAGCCATGGGTACGGCGACGCCGAGCACCGTCCGGGTCGTGTGTGCTGCCCCACCGCCGAACCCGACGAGCACTCCGGCCGCGCCGGTACGCATCAGGTGCAGCGCTGCCTGGTAGGTCGCACAAC
>JARICB010000389.1 GCA_029264225.1 Nocardioides sp.
CCTCGGCCCGCAGGGCATCGGCGAACGCTCTCAGCCCGAACTTCGAGGCGGCGTAGGCCGACCAGTCGGCGTTGGCACTCAGGCCCGCCGACGAGTTCACGAACACCACCGTTCCCCCGGCCTCGCGCAGGTGTGGAAGGAACTCGCGGGTCAACACGGCCGGCGCTGTCAGGTTGACGGCCAACTGTTCCTCCCACTCAGGCAGGCGCAGCCGTGAGACCGGGGCGAGTTCCACCGCTCCCGCGACGTGGACCACCGAGTGCACCGGCCCGTCGACCTGGCGGCCGAGTCCGTTCAGGGTGCCGGGGTCGGCAAGATCCGCGACCAGCACCGACGCCGCCTCGAATGTCTGGTGCAGCTCTTGGGCCTTGGCGTCACTGCGAGCAACCAGCACCAGCCGGTCTCCGCGCGCAGTCAACGCCGAGGCGAGCGCGGCACCGATTCCTGAGGTGGCACCCGTCAGCAGGTGGGTCTTCATCGGGTGAAGACGATCTTGCCGAAGACGTCCCCTGCCGCCATGGCGGCGAAGCCGTCGCGGGCATCGGGCATCGGGAGCGTGTGGTCGATCAGCGGGCGCGTGCCGGTGGCGTCAAGCAGGTTGACCAGCGCGGCCAGCTCGGCGCGCGTGCCCATCGTGGAGCCGATGACCTGGAGTTGGAGGAAGAAGATCCGGGTGAGCTCCGCGTCGTCGAGCTGGGGGCCACTCGTCGTACCGCTGATGACGACCTTGCCCCCGGGACGCAGGGACCTGATCGAGTGGGACCAGGTGGCTCGACCGACGGTCTCCATCACGGCGTCCACCTTGATCGGCAGCCGGGCGCCCGACTCGAAGACCTGGTGGGCGCCGATCTCCAGGGCCCGCTCGCGCTTGGCCGCGTCGCGGCTGGTGGCCAGCACCGTCAGCCCACCGGCTCGAGCGAGCGTGATCAGCGCGGTCGCGACGCCGCCGCCGACTCCCTGCACGAGCACCGTGTCACCGGGCTTGAGGTCACCTTGCGTGTAGAGCATCCGGTAGGCGGTAAGCCAGGCAGTGGGCAGGCAGGCGGCCTCGGCGAAGCTCAGCCCCGCCGGTTTGGGCACCAGGTTGCGACGAGGCACGACCACCTTGTCGGCGAACGTGCCCTGATGCCGTTCGGAGAGCAGCGAACGCTTCGGGTCGAGGGTCTCATCACCGGTCCAGTGGGGGTCGCTGATCACCGCGTGCACGACAACCTCGTTGCCGTCCTCGTCGAGACCGGCCGCATCACATCCCAGGATCATCGGCAGCGACCCGTCCTTGAGCCCGACACCGCGCAGCGACCACAGGTCGTGGTGGTTCAGGCTGGCGGCCTTGACGGTGACCATCGTCCAGTCGTCCGGGGCCACCGGATCAGGCCGCTCGCCGACCACGAGGCCAGACAGTGGGTCGTCGGGGCTGAAGCTTTCGGCGTAGACAGCAAACATGCCTCTGACCCTAGCGACCGCTGGTGTCAGCAGCCGCAGACGTGGGGTGTCAGCGGCGGGCGACGCCGTCACGACGAGCGGCCGCGCTGACCGCTTCACGCACGGCTCCGGGCACACGGGGATCGAACGGTGAGGGGATGATCAGTTCCTCGGTCAGTTCGTCGACGACGAGGTCGGCGAGCGCTGTAGCAGCAGCCAACTTCATGCCTTCGGTGATCGCCGTCGCGTGCACGTCGAAGGCGCCTCGGAAGATGCCCGGGAACGCCAACACATTGTTGATCTGGTTGGGGAAGTCCGAGCGGCCGGTGGCCACCACACGGGCGTACTTGTGGGCGAGGTCGGGGTGCACCTCAGGCATCGGGTTGGCCAAGCCGAAGATGATCGCGTCGGGAGCCATCGAGGCAACGATCTCCTCGGGCACGGAGCCGCCGGAAACGCCGATGTAGACGTCGGCGCCCGCCATCGCGTCGGCCAGTGTGCCGCGGCGACCGAAGTGGTCGGCCGTGTCTGCAGCCAGGGCGGCCTTGACGGGCGTCAGGTCGGAGCGTTCGGAGTTGAGCACGCCCTGACGGTCGATCACGGCGAGATCCTTGACCCCGGCACCTAGCAGGATGCGGGCCACGGCAACGCCGGCCGCGCCGGCACCGGAGATCACGACCCGCGTGCCTTCGGCAGTGCGACCTGTCAGGCGGAGCGCGTTGGTCAGGGCGGCGAGCACCACGACGGCGGTGCCGTGCTGGTCATCGTGGAAGACGGGGATGTCGAGGCTGGCCTTGAGCCGGTCCTCGATCTCGAAGCAGCGCGGCGCGGAGATGTCCTCGAGGTTGATCCCGCCGAAGCTGGGAGCGAGGCGCTGCACGGTCTCGATGATCTCTTCGACGTCAGTGGTGTCGAGGCAGATCGGCACCGCGTCGACGCCACCGAACTGCTTGAACAGCACCGCCTTGCCCTCCATCACCGGCATCGCCGCGGCGGGGCCGATGTCGCCGAGGCCGAGAACGGCGGTGCCATCGCTGACGATCGCGACGACGTTGGGCACCCAGGTGTAGTGCTGGGTCATGCCCGGGTCGGCCGCGATTGCTTCACAAACGCGTGCGACGCCGGGCGTATAGGCCAGTGACAACTCGTCTCGACCAGTCAGTGCGACCGTCGAGACTGTCTCCATCTTGCCGCCGAAGTGCAGGTCGAAGACGGGGTCACCGGCGTGCGGGTGCAGCTCCGGTTCCATGCTGCGATTCTTCCACAGCTCAGTGGCGGGACAGGACCCGTCCCATCCGTGGGGAAGGCCACACCCGGAGCAGTACGACGCCCAGGACCGCCTCGCTCGCCACCGGTCCCCGGTGTCGGGAGTCGATGCCTTCGTCCGGATTGTCGCTGAGCAACCACCAACCCTCGGCTCCGGTGCGCATCGTGCGCCGTTCGACGGCCCGCTTCAGGGCCAGGGTCCCGTCCGGCATCCGGGCCACGACCAAGGAGCCCTCCCGGGGCGTGGCGGCGTACTTCACCAGCAGCCGATCACCCTCGCGCAACGTCGGCAGCATCGATCGACCGCGCACCACGGCGAAGCCGAATCTGCCGGGGCTGAGGACGAGACCGACCGGCGGTGGACTCTTCACGCGGAGTAGTCTCGCAAGAGATTGCCATCTGACCTACCCGAGAGGAATTCGATGACTTCCCAGATTTTTGCCCCGACCGTCGAGGTTTCGGCCCACTGCGACCTGCCGTGTGGCGTCTACGACCCCGCCCAGGCACGCATCGAAGCCGAGTCGATCAAGGGCATCATTGCCAAGGTCGCCGACAACGACGATCCCGACTTCCGTACCCGCGCCATCCTGATCAAGGAACAGCGCTCCGAGCTCGTCAAGCACCACCTGTGGGTGCTGTGGACCGACTACTTCAAGCCCCCGCACTTCGAGAAGTACCCGCAGCTGCACACCCTCGTCAACGAGGCCACCAAGCTGGCCGGCGCCTCGGGCACCAAGGGTGAGCTGGACGCCGCCAAGGCCGACGAGCTGCTCGCCAAGATCGACGAGATCGCCGAGATCTTCTGGGCGACCAAGAAGGCCTGACGCACTGCCGCGGGTCTATGACCCGCACCGGCACTACTCAGACGCCGCCTCAGTCCGCACCGGGTCCGCAAGGACCGCTGGATCGAGGTGGCGTCTGTGCATTCCGGGGCCTGATTCTCGTCCCCAGGACACACCTGACCGTGATGACACCGACGTGGGGAGTCGCGGCCCACCGCAGCCACTTCCCGACCCGAAAGGCAGGCGCCCGTTAGGGTGTCGCAGACGCAGACCCCACCGCCCATGGAAGACGGGACGCAGACTGTGAGTGCCCCCAGCAACAACGTGAGCACGCTGGCTCGCTCGGATCGCGCCGACGTGGAACTGCGCCTACCCGCCGATGGCGTCTACGCCTCGGTGCTCCGCACCACGACGGCGGGGCTGGCTGCTCGCCTCGACTTCACGATGGACGACATCGAAGATCTGCGCATCGCGGTCGGCGAGGCCAGTGCACTGGTGCTTCCGCAGGCCGATCCCGATGCCGACATCACTGCCCGCTTCTATCTGGGCCCCGGCACGTTGACCGTCGAGGTGGAGACGTCCGCCGTCGATGAGCCCGAGCCCGATCTGGACAGCTTCGCCTGGCAGGTTCTCGATACCTTGGCAAGCAACGCCGGCGTCGAATCGGTCGAAGGCACCTTCCGGGTCAGGTTCACGATGATCTCGACCGTCGCCGCAGCGGGTGCAGAGCTCTGAGATGACTCAGGACGCGACGGAGGACGACGCGACCGTGGGCAGCGGGGAATCCGTGGACGAGTCCGCTCCGGTCGAGCTGACCAGGCTTGAAGTCACGCGCCAGCGCAGCGCCGAACTGTTCGTGACGTTCCGCGACGAGGTGGCCTCCGCCGCCGTACGCAGTGACGCTCGAGACAGCCTGGTGCACCTGCACCTGCCGCTCGTCGAGCACTGCGCCCGCCGCTTCAGCAACCGCGGAGAGCCGCACGAAGACCTGGTCCAGGTGGGCACCATCGGCCTGATCAAGGCCGTCGACCGTTTCGACACCGAGCGCAACGTCGAGTTCTCGACCTACGCCACCCCGACGATCATCGGTGAGATCAAGCGCTACTTCCGAGACAAGGGCTGGGCCATCCGAGTGCCCCGTCGATTGCAGGAACTGCGTATGCAGATCACCGCGACGACCGCCGAGCTGAGCCAGCAACTGGGGCGCTCCCCCACCGCTCGCGAGCTCGCAGCAGCCATTGAGTGCACGGTTGAAGAGATCATCGAGGGCATGGAGTCGAGCAATGCCTACTCCACCCTCAGCCTCGATGCCAGCGACACCTCCGACGGCAGCCCGCCGAGCATCCTGGACCGGCTGGGCGTCGATGACACGAACCTGGTCCACGTCGAGACCCGGGAGTCGATCAAGCCGCTGCTGGAGGGACTGGATCCTCGGGAGAAGCGGATCCTGCTCCTGCGCTTCTTCAAGAACATGACCCAGTCGCAGATCGCCGAGGAGATCGGTGTCTCCCAGATGCATGTCTCGCGCCTGCTCACCAGGACCCTGACCCAGTTGCGTGCCTCTCTCGAGCAGGACTGAGCCAGCGGTTCAGTCGCGCTCGATCTCCGACTCCGGGTTGAGCACAGCGATGGTGGCCGGATGCAGCATGCCGGCGATCGCGACCAGCGCAACGACTGCCACGGCGATGGCCAGCAGGCCCGCTCCCTGACCCCGCAGGTTCCAGGCGATGCCCAGCTGGATCAGTTGCGCGAGCAGGATCGGGCCGCGCGCCAGGGTCTGTCCGCGAGTGATCAGCCAGGCGCAGACGGCCAGCGTCGCGCCGTACGCCGCAAAGAACAGGCTCGTGCTCAGGCCCATCATAATTCTGCCACCGGCGAGGTTCACGACCTCGAACACGGCCAGCGCGATGATGCAGAGGCCCTCGACCGCTGTCACG
>JARICB010000416.1 GCA_029264225.1 Nocardioides sp.
CAGTTGCTCACGCCTTACCTGATTGCGTTCTCCTGGCTGGCCTTCTTCGGCACCACCCAGACCATCTCTATGCCGGGCAAACCGGTCCAGGAAGTCTGGTACCAGAACGCAGCCTTCATCTGGCTGCCGCTGATGCTGCTGGCCGCGGTCCTGGCCTGGTCGATGCTCAAGTCGGTGCCGATCAAGGCCAACATCAAGCAGCAGTTCGACATCTTCAACAACGTCGACACCTGGTTGATGACGCTGCTCTACATCATGACCTTCGGTACCTTCGCCGGTCTGGCCGCGCAGTTCGGTCTGCTCATGGCCGACCTCTACGGCATCAACAACCCCGACATCGTCTCGGGAACCGGTGCCGCAGCGAAGGTCCTGATCGAGGGCTACGAGGTGCCCGACGTGGTGAAGTTCGTCTTCCTCGGGCCGCTCGTCGGAGCCGGCGCGCGGGTGCTCTTCGCGCCGCTCACCGACCGTACTGGTGGCGCCATCTGGACCCTGATCTCCGGTATCGGCCTGATCGTCTCGATCGCCATCACGATCCCGGCGCTCAGCCCCGACACCACCTCGGCTGCCACCCTGGACGCTGGCTTCAACCAGTTCCTCTGGGGCATGTTGGCGATCTTCTTGTTCTCGGGTATCGGTAACGCCTCGACGTTCAAGCAGATGCCGATGATCTTCGAGAAGCGCCAAGCCGGCGGAGTGATCGGTTGGACGGCGGCCATCGCGGCCTTCGGACCGTTCTTCTTCGGTATCGGTGTCACCACCGTCGGCCCGACCGCGTTCTTCTCCATCGGTATTGCGTGGGCGCTCATGTGCGTCGCCATCGTCTGGGTGCGCTACGCCCGCAAGGGTGCTCCGCGACCCGGCTGATCTCCCGTTGCAGCATTGCCAGCAGGCCCGCCCGGGTTCCCAGGCGGGCCTGCTGCCATTTCGATAGAAGGACCACCAGGGCCCCGCCAACGACCCACCAACCTTCGACCCCTTGTCGAGGCTTGCGAGATAGTCCGTGACGTTTGACAGGTCAAAACGGCCATTTCACCTGTCAAACGTCACGGACTATCTCAAAATGCGGCACGAGGGGTGCGGCTGGAGGAACGGGCTGATCGGTCAGCGCAGGGGGTCGAACGGCGCCAGCTGGGAGGGGAGTACGCCGGTCGTCATCGTCTCGGCGAGCAGCCGACCGGTGGCCGGGCCGAGGGTGATCCCCCACATTCCGTGGCCACCGGCGACGTAGACACGCTCGGACTTCGTGCGTCCGACGACCGGGAGACCGTCGGGCGAGCACGGCCGAGCCCCGACCCATTCGTCGCGCCGCGAACCGAGTTCGGCTCCACGCAGCAGCGGCCGGGCGGCGTCAACGATCGCCTCGATCCGGCGAGTGTCCAGGCCCGCGTCGGCCGGACGGAACTCCATCATTCCGGCGACCCGGAGCCGGTCCCCCGCGGGCGTGCACGCGACCCGTTGCGAGGGGAAGTAGACGGGCCCGGCCGGCACCCTTTCAATCGGAATGGTGAAGCTGTAGCCGCGCCCGGCCTGCACGGGGATCTTGACCCCAAACGGCCGTGCCAGGTCGTTGAGCCAGGCGCCGGAGGCGATCACGACCGCGTCGTAGGCCTCCCTGGCCACCAGCACGTGGTCGCCCTTGTCCTTGATGGCATCGATCTGAACGCCGCTGACGATCCGGCCGCCACGCTCACGCACGGCCTCGGCCAGCGACTCGACGTACTCGCTCGGGGAGATGAACCGCTGACCGCGAAGACGGATGCCGGCACCGATCGCGGGCGAGAGGGAGGGCTCGATGGCCTGCGCCTCGTCACCGGTTAGGACGTCGAACTCGAGTTCCTGACCGCTGGCACGGATGTGCTTGATCTCGTCGAGCAGCACCTCCCGCTCCGCGGGTGTGCGGTACGCC
This sequence comes from Nocardioides sp., assembly GCA_029264225.1. Classification (GTDB taxonomy): domain Bacteria; phylum Actinomycetota; class Actinomycetes; order Propionibacteriales; family Nocardioidaceae; genus Nocardioides. The sequence goes on from JARICB010000416.1 coordinate 1,910, forward strand.
GCGATGAACGACTCGGCATCGTGCGTCGGCGCACTCACCCCGCCGTCGCGAAGCAGATCGAAGGACTCCAGCGCGAGCGAGTTGATCGGCACCAGCGCAGCCATCGCCTGTCGCCACTGCGTCATGGTGGAGTTGCGGGCGAAGCGGACCAGGAAGCTCAGCAGCCGCCGGTTGGCGGTCACCGGTACGTAGACCGGGGAGGCGGGGCTGATCACCGCACGTACGCCGTACTTGAGCACCGCCGGCTCGGGCAGGGGCGTCGCGAGTCCGGGAGTCAGCCAGCCGGCGTTGCCCCATGAGGAGCCGGCGGCGACCCCGGTGCGATCGAGGACCGTGACCTCGACGCCCTCCTCCTGGAGGAACCAGGCGGTCGCGAGACCGAGCATGCCGGCGCCGACGATGGCGACCCGTTGGGGGGACTGATGGTTGAGTGTGACCACCGCCACAACATAGCCCCGAGATCCTCCGCTCGTCGGACGCCCCGTGAAATGGCAGCAGGGCCCCCGCCGGAGCGAGCGGGGACCCTGCAGTGATGCGTGGTGAGGCTGGACTCAGAAGTCCATGCCGCCCATGCCGCCCATGTCGCCACCGGGCATGGCCGGCGCCTTCTCGGGCTTGTCGGCAACGACGACCTCGGTAGTGAGGAACAGCGCAGCGATCGACGCGGCGTTCTGCAGAGCAGAGCGCGTAACCTTCGCCGGGTCAATGATGCCTTCGGCGATCATGTCGACGAAGTCACCGGTCGCGGCGTTGAGGCCGTGACCCGGGGTGAGGTTGCGGACCTTCTCCGAAACGACGCCACCCTCGAGGCCGGCGTTGATCGCGATCTGCTTGAGCGGAGCCTCGATCGCCACCTTCACGATGTTGGCACCGGTCGCCTCGTCGCCGGACAGGTCCAGCTTCGTGAACGCCTCGGCACCGGCCTGGACGAGTGCCACGCCGCCACCGGCGACGATGCCCTCTTCGACCGCAGCCTTGGCGTTGCGGACGGCGTCCTCAATGCGGTGCTTGCGCTCCTTGAGCTCGACCTCGGTGGCCGCGCCGACCTTGATGACTGCCACGCCGCCGGCCAGCTTGGCCAGGCGCTCCTGCAGCTTCTCGCGGTCGTAGTCGGAGTCGGACTTGTCGATCTCGGCGCGGATCTGGTTGACCCGACCCTCGATCTGACCGGCGTCGCCGGAGCCCTCGACGATGGTGGTCTCGTCCTTGGTGATGACGACCTTGCGGGCCTGACCGAGCAGTTCGATGCCGGCCGACTCGAGCTTGAGGCCGACCTCCTCGGAGATGACCTGGCCACCGGTCAGGATCGCGATGTCCTGGAGCATGGCCTTGCGGCGGTCACCGAAGCCCGGAGCCTTGACGGCAACCGACTTGAAGGTGCCCTTGATCTTGTTCACGACCAGGGTCGAGAGGGCTTCGCCGTCGACGTCCTCGGCGATGATGACCAGCGGCTTGCCGGACTGCATGACCTTCTCCAGCAGCGGCAGCAGGTCCTTGACCGTGGAGACCTTGGAGTTGGCGATCAGGATGTACGGGTCTTCGACGACCGCTTCCATCCGCTCCAGGTCGGTCGCGAAGTAGGCCGAGATGTAGCCCTTGTCGAAGCGCATCCCCTCGGTCAGCTCGAGGTCCAGCCCGAAGGTGTTGGACTCCTCGACGGTGATGACGCCTTCCTTGCCGACCTTGTCCATCGCCTCGGCGATGATCTCGCCGACCGTGGTGTCAGCAGCGGAGATCGAGGCCGTGGAAGCAATCTGCTCCTTGGTCTCGACGTCCTTGGCCATCACGAGCAGCTGGTCCGAGACGGCGGCGACCGCAGCCTCGATACCGCGCTTGAGGCCCATCGGGTTGGCACCCGCGGCGACGTTGCGCAGGCCCTCACGGACCATGGCCTGGGCGAGAACAGTGGCCGTCGTCGTGCCGTCACCGGCGACGTCGTCGGTCTTCTTCGCGACCTCCTTGACCAGCTCGGCGCCGATCTTCTCGTAGGGGTCCTCGAGCTCGATCTCCTTGGCGATGCTCACACCATCGTTGGTGATGGTGGGCGCGCCCCACTTCTTCTCGAGCACGACGTTGCGGCCCTTGGGGCCGAGGGTCACCTTCACGGCGTCGGCGAGGGTGTTCATCCCACGCTCGAGGCCACGGCGGGCTTCCTCATTGAAAGCAATAAGCTTAGACATAACTCTCAGACTTTCCTTCGTCGTGAGTCAGATGAGAGACCGGCGGGCTGCCCGCGACGGACGATCCCCGCTTCCGACGAACCATTCCCGTCGGCGCGCAGAACCTCAGCGTCACCAGTCTCGCGTTGGCACTCTCATGCTGAGACTGCCAGCCCCATGTTTAGCACTCGGCAGGTGAGAGTGCAAACGCCCACCCGCCGGATCGGCGGGTGGGCGCAGGCAGGAACAGGCGAGACTCAGGGCAGTTGGACGAGCTTGATGCCCTTCTGTACCTGGGACAGTGCCGTCTGGAAGATGGCGGCCATTTCCGTGCCGTTGGTGGCACAGAAGTAGAAGTCACCGTCGGTGTTGACCGACACCTTGTTCGCGGAATTACTGCAGTCCTTCGCGACGCTGGCAGCGCCCGAGGGATGCGGGGAGGCCGCACGGGCGAGCATGTCGCGCACCAAATGTTCTTCCGAACCGCACTCAGCGTCGTTGGCCGCTCCGAAGGCGATGCTGATCATGATCGTGTCGGGTTCTTTTTTGAAGTCGGTGGCGATCTTCTCGAAGTTGTCGCAAGCCTGCTGGGTGTTGCCCTTCACCGCGAGGTCACCTGCATCGGACAGGTTGGCGCTGGCTCCTCCGGTGTATGTTTCCGTCGGCTGTCCATCGGTCTCGAAGATGACGACCTTGCGGACCGTGCCCGGTCGGTCCGCGGGAAGCGAGCCGAGGTTGTTGGCGTCCCAGCCCAAGACATAGCGCCCGGCAGCCTTCATCGGCGAGGCCAGGTGGGTGTTGTAGCCCCCGGACTTGATACCGGTGTGGACGCAGTCGAGCGCTTGCGCCAGCACGCTGCTCGTGTTCACCGTGCGGTCAGGGTTGAGGTAGTTGTTCGAGAACGGCGCGGGGAGCCAGGTTCCTCGCTGAGCCGCAACCTCCGCGCTGTCCGTGAAGGGTTCCTCAGTGGTCTTCGCCGTATTCTGTGCAATACAGTCCGGGTCATAGCCTTCATCGCCCGGCGTGCGACTCTTGTGCAAGGCCCCGAACGCGACGTACTGCATCGTCGGGTCCATGGTGGTCAGCATCGTCCTGATGCCATCGATCATGGCCCTCCGATCAACGGTGTCCATGCTGGGGGTGCGGTCGGCCATGACGACGATATCGAGCGGGTTGGGCGCATTGTTGCCACAGGATCCCTTGCAGGCCGCAGAGACGACAGCCCCGGTGTTGCCCTGATTGAAGCCGATCACCGGGGCGAACAGGTAGTCCACCGCCTTGCTGCCGGTGACCTTGACGGTGTTGCAGACTGCCGCGGCATGAGTACCGCAAGGGATCGAGCAGATGACTGCGTTGCACTTCCAGCCCGAGGTCGTCGCGGTGACGGTGCCGCCAGGGGTACAGGTGCCTGGAATCTGGCTCATCACCGGCTTGTAGGGGAGCGACCCGGTGGAGCCGATTACGCAGAAGAGATCTGCCGAGG
>JARICB010000422.1 GCA_029264225.1 Nocardioides sp.
AGTTGTCACGGTCTGTTACATGCACTCCTGCGCCGTTGCAACGCGGCGGTAGTGCACGTAACAGGCCGTGACAAGGGTCAGGAGAGGGACGAGCGATCAGGCGAGGGCCCAGATGTCGAGGCGCGGACCGGTGGCGGCGGGTACGACGCAACGTGAGCCGTCGACGGCGAGCGCGGGCACCCCCGACTCCGTACCCAGCAGGTGTGAGTCGACGAGCAGATCGAGATCGAAGGCCGGACCGGCAGCCCGGCGGGCGACCACCAGTACCGAGCCGTCGAGGTGCTCGCGCACGAAGGCGATGGTGTCGTCATCGACGTAGGCCCAGCGCTGACCACCACGGCGCAGGGCAGCACGGGCACGACGTAGCCGCGCGAGGCTGGCGTAGGTATCGAGCGTCGCGGTGTCCCAGGACTGCTCGCTGTCCCACGGCATCGGCCGGCGCGCATCCTCCCCGTTGACCCCCTCGAGCCCGATCTCGTCGCCGGCGAAGAGCATCGGCACACCCGGCATCGTGAACTGCAGACCGGCGGCGACCCGGTGCACCTCCGGGGAGCCGACCATCGTGCGGATGCGGGCCGAATCGTGCGAACCCAGGATGTTCCAGCTGGCGCTCGTCGCCTGCCAGCCGAGTGCGCCCTGCCAGGTGCGGAAGGCGTCCACGACCGCGGGCCCGCTCCGGCGGGGCACCTGCACGGGTCGACCGAAGGCGCGAGCCGACGTGTTCGGCGAGCGGAGCCAGGACCACACGGGCCAGGAGAAGCCGGAGTAGTTCATCGTGCCGTGCCAGCCGTCGCCGTCAACATCGCCACTCGCGTCGTGGTTGTGCTCGCCGATGACGAGCGGGTCGTCGCGCAGTTCCTCGGCAGTACGTCGTACGGACCGGGCCACCTCGTGCGCGACGTCGAGGGCGCCCAAGCGCCCGGTCATGTTGGCCACGTCGATGCGCCAGCCGTCGACGTCGTAGGGCGGTGTCAGCCACCGCCCGACGACCGAGGTCGGGCCTTCGACCATCGCAGCGCGCAGATCGGGGTCGCCATGGTTGACCTTCGGCAGCGTGCCGTGGCCCATCCAGTTGGCGTAACTGCCGTCGGCGTTGAAGTAGTAGAAGCTGCACCGCTCGGACTCGGGGTCGGCCGCCGCCGAGCGGAACCACTCGTGCGTATCGCCGGTGTGGTTGGTGGTCAGGTCGCCGAGGATCCGCCAGCCGCGCGCATGCACGGCACTGCTGAGGCGTTCGTACGCCGCGTCGCCACCCAGCAACGGGTCGACCTGGTCGAAAGTGGTGGCGTTGTAGCGGTGGTTGCTCTCGCCCGGGAAGACGGGCGTCGTGTAGACGATGTCGGCCCCGATCCGCGCTACGTGGTCGAGGTGCTCGGTGATCCCGTCGAGATCGCCGCCGAAGTACTGCACCGGCGTGCGTGGATCAGACCCCTCGAAGACGACGGTGTCGTCCCAGTTCGCCGGCACCGCCCACGACGGGGTCGGCTGAGCATCGGCAGCGGCGGAGCGGGCGAACCGGTCCGGGAAGATCTGGTAGACGACGCCGTCGAGGGCCCAGTCGGGAGCAGGTGCGTAGGAGGTGAGCTTGAAATCGGCGGCATCTGGGATGTCGAGGTCAACCAGTCCGCGGCCGGTGAGCCATTGCTGGGTGTCGCCTCGGGCGATCAGGAAGCGATAGTGCGTCACCGGGTTGTGGATCAGCAGGTCTGCCGACCACCACGTCGTGTCGCCGTCCGTGGTGCGGCTCAGTGCGACGTAGACCGGCTCCGCGTCGTAGGTCGTGCGCAGCCAGACGTCATCGATCGGGTCGTCCACATGGCTTCGCATCCGCACCGTCACCGACTCACCCAGCCGTGGCGCCTCCTCGCCGACATAGGTCGACGACCCGTCGTGGTGGGGCAGACGCAGGAGGGCAGACATGCTCGGAATCGTAGTCAACTAACATGTGCGCGCGCCGTTGAGGCGCATGCCGGTGTAGCTCAGTTGGTAGAGCGCCATACTTGTAATATGGATGTCGCGGGTTCAATTCCTGTCACCGGCTCGGAACTCGCCACTGTGGCGTGACCTGGACCCACATCGTGGCGTCGGGGTGCCGACGTACCGGCGGAGCAGACCCGGTCACTGGAACCCCCGGTAAGTCGACTTCCCGAGCGTGTCGTAGACCTCCCGAGTGTTGCAACACTCGGGAAGTGTCGATTCCCCCGGTTAACCGGGGGACCAGGGCCCCCCTCAGCGCACCTGGCGCACCTCGAACTCGCACGCCGGGTTGGCGATGGCGTCCTGTGCCGCGATCAGCCGCAGCTCGCGTTCGCCGGACTCGAGCGTCGCCTTGAGCACTGCGTAGACCGAGGAAACCGTGCGGGCCAGCGCTTCGGCCGGTGAGCCGGTCTCGTGCAGATGGGCGGTGAACATGGCAGCGGTGATGTCACCCGAACCGTTGGCCTTGATCGGCAACAAAGGGGTCTCCACCAGCCAGGCGCCCTCGCCGGTGACGACCAGCATGCCGATCGTGTCGGCCTCGTCGGGGTCGCCGTCGAAGACTGAGGTGACCAGCACCGTCGAGGGCCCCATTGCGCGAGCCAGATCGGCCGAAGCAAGAGTCGAGGTGAGGTCGGTGGGCGCGGTGTCGGTCAGGAAGCCGAGCTCGAACTGGTTGGGCGTGATGATGTCGGCCTTCGGCACCACCTGTTCGCGGATGATCGGTGGGATGGCCGGGTCGACGAAGCAGCCGGACTTGGCGTTGCCCATGACCGGGTCACAGGTGTAGGTCGCGGCCGGGTTCGCCGCCTTGACCTGCGCAACGGCCGACAGGATTACCTCGGCAATACCGGCCCCGCCCTGGTAGCCGGACAGCACCGCGTCGCACTGGTCGAGTACGCCGCGCTCGGCGATGCCAGTAATCACGTCGGCCACATCCGCGGGTGCGAGCAGCGGGCCGCGCCAGGCGCCGTACCCGGTGTGGTTGGAGAAATGGACGGTGAACACCGGCCACACCTCGTGCCCGAGCCGCTGGAGTGGGAAGACGGCGGCGGAGTTGCCGACGTGGCCGTAGGCGACCGAGGACTGGATGGAAAGGATCTTCACGACGTCAGCCTAGGCCGAAGAAACCTTCCCGAGTGAACTAGAACGAGTTACAGTTTCGCAGAAGCAGGTCCAGCGAATGAAGGTGGAAGCCATGGCCAAGTCCCAGCCGCAGGTCAACGAGGCCGAGTACGTCGTGGTGGGCGCCGGCAGCGCCGGGTGCGCCGTCGCCGGACGCCTTGCCGATGCCGGTCACAGCGTCGTGCTCCTCGAGGCGGGTGGGCCGGACAAGTCGATGATGTTCAAGAC
>JARICB010000002.1 GCA_029264225.1 Nocardioides sp.
ACCAGGTCGATCGCGTGACCGCCGGCCGCCTCGACCCGACGGGTGAGCAGATCGACCGCTGACCCGGCCAACGGTTCGTGGGGCCGCGGGACCGGCAGCGGTCCGATCCGGATGACGTGTTCGCCCGGCTGCCCCGCCGTGGTCACTGACGTAACGACCAGCCGCGCAACGGTGGTCGAGGCCATCACCTCTTGGAGGACAGGACCAAGCGGGACGTGATCAAGGTCGAGGCCGTCGATCACGAGCAGGGAGTCGACCCCGTCGAGTGCGCGACGCAGCGCCCCTTGCGGGCTGTCGCCCGGCGTGGGCGGCACATCGAGTGCCGTCAGGCAGGCCTTCAGGACGTCGTCGGCACTATGCAGATCCTGGGCGTTTACCCAGGTGCTGGCCCCGTCTGCGGCCGCGTGGCGGGCGAGCAGTGTCTTCCCGCTCCCGGGTGGGCCGACGATGCTGACCCAGCGCGAGGACGCCAGGGCGGTCGCCAGCCGTTCCTGGGTCGCCTCGCGTCCAAGACAAGGGGTGAGCACGAACCGAATCTATAGGCACCCAGCCCGCAATTAGGTAGGACTACGGATGCCGAGACGTCAAGTTCCGGGAGAAGGTGTGGACAGTTAGCCGATCAACTGGACCGCACAGGGGACAGCCCAGTTGCATCGTTGACGCAGCAGGTCGCTGGCTCTACTGGGGGGTGGAGCCCCGGCCTGCTGCGTGTTCGCCTCGTGCAGGGTTCAATCAAGGCAGAACTCGTTGCCCTCCGGGTCGCGCATCACGATGAAGCCCGCGCTCAACTGCCCGTCGGGCTCGAATCGTTGCTGACGGGTGGCACCCAGGGAACTGAGGCGAGCAGCTTCCGCCTCGAGAGCGTTCATGCGTTCATCCCCGGTCAGGCCGGGCGCCGCGCGGACGTCGAGGTGGACCCGGTTCTTGGTGAGTTTCTCTTCGGGCACCTGCTGGAAGAAGAGGCGCGGACCCGATTCGTCCGGGTCGTGGATTCCGAACGCCGCATTGTGCCGCTCCGCCGGGACGCCGGCTCTGGTCAAGAAGTCCAGCCAGGCATCGGCGGTCTCGATCGGGTCGCCGGCCTCCCCACCCGGAATCGGGTCGACGTCGTAGCCGAGCACCTGGGTCCAGAAAAGGCCGAGGCGTCGAGGGTCGTGGGCGTCGAAGGTGACCTGAAATGCGGTTGACATGGTTTCATCCTTACCCAACAAGCGGACAGGACGTGTCCGCTCATGGCTGCGAGAATCACCGCATGAGTGACACCACCGAGCGGGTTCTGAGACTGTTGTCCTTGCTGCAGCAGCGACCGGTGTGGACCGGACCCGAATTGGCCGATCGGCTCGATGTCACGACGCGCAGCATCCGGCGCGACATTGAGCGACTGCGGGCCTTGGGCTATCCGGTGCTGGCCGCCCGTGGTCTCGGCGGTGGCTACCAGTTGGGCCGTGGCAAGGATCTGCCACCACTGTTGCTCGATGATACCGAGGCCGTCGCGGTCGCCGTCTCCCTGCGACTTGCGGCCGGAGGCATGGTGAGCGGTGCCAGTGAGGCAGCCCTGAGCACCCTGGCCAAGCTCGACCAGGTCATGCCGCCACGCCTGCGCTCCGAGGTCAAGGCCATCCACGATGCCATCGACACATTGGGTGGCGCGAGCGAGGCTGTCGACGGTGACACCCTGCTGGTGATCGCCCGCGCCTGTCGCGACCTGGTGCGGGTCCGGTTCGGCTACACGGCGCGAGACGGTGCTGCTACCGAGCGCTGGGTGGAACCGATCCGACTGGTCGCGACCGGGCGCCGGTGGTATCTGATGGCGTGGGACGTCGAACGCGAGGATTGGCGCACCTTCCGGCTCGACCGGATGCGCGAGGTGAGCGCTTCGACGTGGCGGTTCACGCTGCGCGAGCACCCCGACCCACGTGAATTCGTGCACAACGCGATCAGCCGGGCGCCGTACAGCAATCACGCCCAGGTGCGCATCCACGCCGCGCTTGACGTGGTGGCCCAACGCATTGACACCCGCTGGGTGAAGCTGACCCCGATCGACGCTGGAACCACGCTGTTGGAGGCCAGTGCAGATTCGTTGGAACAGTTGGCTTACTACTGCGTGCTGACTGGTCTGGAGTGTGAATTCGTTCAGCCTCCCGAACTCGTTGCGGTGGCCAACGAGCTGGCCGCTCGGCTATTGCAGGCAGCCGAGGCGGGTAGGGCGGCCACGTAGGCTGGGGTCATGACTGGAATGGTGCTGCTCCTGCTGACTCTCGGTGGGTTGGTCGTGGTGGCGCTGGTGGCCGGGCAGAGCGCCAAGAAGCGGCAGTTGGCCAAGGCAGAGGCCGACCTCGCGCCGGTGAAGCTGCTGGCCGAGGAAGACGTCACCGCTCTCGGTGTGGAACTCCAGGAGCTCGACATCGACATGGCCGGGCGCGACCTGGGTGCCGGCGAGAACGCTGACTATCAGCGTGCGCTGGACGCCTACGAGTCGTCGAAGATGGCGTCGGCGGCGATGAGCAAGCCCGACGACATCCGCCACGTCACCGAGATCCTGGAGGACGGCCGCTATGCGATGGCGTGCGTACGCGCCCGGGTCGACGGACGCCCGCTGCCTACCCGTCGACCGCCGTGCTTCTTCGACCCGCGGCACGGAATGTCGGTAGCCGACGTGTCCTACACCCCGCCGGGTGGTGCTCAGCGTGACGTACCGGCCTGCCAGCTCGACGCCGAGCGGGTGCGGGTCGGTGCCGAGCCCGACATCCGTAAGGTGATGGTCGGCTCGCGCCGGGTGCCCTACTGGCAGGGCGGTCGCGCCTACCAGCCCTATGCCCAGGGCTACTTCGGCAACTTCGGACCGATGGACTGGATGTTCATGGGCATGCTCTTCAATGGCGGCTTCGACGGTCTCGGTGGCCTCGGCGAGGGTCTCGGTGAAGGACTCGGTGCGATGGGCGAGGGTCTGGGAGACATGTTCGGCAGCATCGGCGACGGCATCGGCTCCTTGTTCGATGGTTTCGACTTCTGACCTTTTCGAGATAGTCCGTGACGTTTGACAGGTGATTTTGCTGATTTCACCTGTCAAACGTCACGGACTATCCCCGAATGGAGGTTGAGGGTTGAGGGTTGAGGGTTGGGGCGGTGTCAGGGGTGGCTGGCAGACTGCCCTGCGTGGACACGGCATTGCAGGTCAGTGAGCTGGGGGAGAGCGGGTCTCGGATCGCGTTCTGCCATGGGCTCTTCGGTCAGGGCAAGAACTGGACGCAGCCGGGCAAGGCGCTGGCCGTGGATCATCGGGTGTGCTTGATCGACATGCCCAACCACGGCAGGTCGGCGTGGACGGAGCGCTTCGACTACCTGGAGGCTGCCGATGACGTCGCAGACCTCTTCTCCGACGACGACCCGGTGACGTTGGTAGGCCACTCGATGGGCGGCAAGATCGCCATGCTGCTGGCTCTGCGCCATCCCGAACTGGTCTCACGACTCGTGGTCGTGGACGTCTCGCCGGTCTCCTACGACACCGGCAGGCGCGAGTTCGCTGGCTATATCGAGGCGATGCTGGCCCTCGACCTGGCCGCCGTGCGCAGCCGAAAGGACGCGGACGAGGCGTTGAGCGTGGCCGTCCCCCATCCGACCATCCGGTCCTTCCTGCTCCAGAACCTCCGGCGCGACGATCAGACCTGGCGGTGGCAGCTCAACCTCAGGCTGCTCGGTGACGCACTCGGCGAGCTGGGCGGTTGGCCCGATCAGGCGGGCACCTTCGACAAGCCGGTGCTGTGGATCGCAGGAGCCACCTCCGACTACGTGCTGGACGACTACGCACCGGCGATGGAGCGGCTGTTTCCTCGGGTGCGTCGCGTCACGATCAAGGGCGCCGGCCACTGGGTGCACTCCGAGCAGCCGGAGGTCTTCCTCGAGGTGTTGCGCAGGTTCGTCGACGCCTGATCGGCAGTTCCGGCTAGGCCCTCTGTCGCGCCCGGTAGGCGGCGACCGCCTCTCGGTTGCCACAGGTCGTGGAGCAGTAGCGGCGCGAGCGATTGCGGGAGAGGTCGAGCACCAGAGCGCTGCAGTCGCCGGCGGCACAGATGGCGAGCCGGTTCAGCTCATCAGTGCGGATCACATCGATCATTGCCATGGCCGTCTCCACCAGCATGCGCTGGGCCAGGGGAGCCTCGGCCGCGATCGCGTGGATGTGCCAGTCGAGGTCGTCGTGACGCACGAGATGAGGTACGGCGCGGGCCTTGGCCAGGATCTCGTTGACCAACTCCACCGCCGTATCGCGCTCAGCGCTCAGCAGTTCCCGCAGCCGCGCGCGGACCGCTCGTACGGCGCCAAGTTCGGTCTCGTCGCGATCATGACGACCCGAATACTCGCGGTCGGTGAAGAACGTGGTCAATGCCTCGACGCTGGCCAGGGTGTCGGGTTCCTCGGCCGTGTTGACCAGCGCGACCGCAGACTGGAGGGCGTCCGCCGTGTCATAGGTGAATAGCACTTTGACACCTTACCAAGCGTCAGAGTAGCGTCATGGTTCATGACAAGTGTGACCCATGACCGGTCGGCGGTCCAGGGTTCGAGAACCAGGTCCGGACTGGCCTTTGCGGTCGTCTCCGCCATGACTTTCGCCCTCTCGGGCACCTTGGCGCGCGGTCTGCTCGACGCGGGCTGGACGGCTGGTTCCGCCGTGGCTGCGCGGATCGCCATCGCGGCCGTGGTGCTGGTCGTACCCGGGCTGCTCGCGCTGCGGGGGCGCTGGCACCTGCTGCGTTCGAACGGCCTGCTCGTGACGACCTATGGTGTCGCAGCGGTCGCTGGGGCTCAGCTCTGCTACTTCTATGCAATCAGCTATATGCAGGTCAGTGTTGCGCTGTTGATCGAGTACACCGCCCCCGTCGCCGTGGTGCTCTGGTTGTGGCTGCGTCATGGCAACCGACCCCACCGGCTGACCGTTGCGGGCGCGATCGTGGCGGCGCTGGGCCTGGTGCTCGTGCTCGACGTGATCTCCGGCGCGGACCTGAACGCGATCGGCATCGCCTGGGGGTTGGGTGCGATGGTGGGCGCCGCGACCTACTTCGTCATCGGGGGAGACACCGACAACGGGCTGCCGCCGATCACCCTGGCCGCTGGCGGCCTGGTCGTGGGCGGCGTCGTGCTGCTGGCGGCCGGCCTGGTCGGCGTACTGCCCATGCACGCCACCACGATCGATGTCAGCTATGACGGTGTCGTGGTGCCGTGGTGGGTGCCGGTGCTCGCGCTCGGTCTGGTGACCGCGGCCGTCGCCTACGTCACCGGCATCGAGGCCGCGCGCCGGCTGGGCTCGCGGCTCGCGTCCTTCATTGCGCTGTTCGAGGTGCTGATGGCGCTGGTCTTCGCCTGGCTGCTCCTCGATGAGCTGCCCCGCGCCATACAACTGCTGGGTGGGCTGCTCGTCCTGGCGGGGGTGGTAGTGGTCAAGCTCGGGGAGGGCCGCAGCGCGCTCGTGATCGAGCCACTGCCGGAGCCTGATCTCAGCGAGCGTTCTGCCGCTTGAGGAAGACCTCGCGGTGCAGCATGAGCAAGGCGGCCGCGACAGGTACGGCCAGGAGTGCGCCGATGACGCCGAGGAGCGCACCGCCCACGAGCGCGGCGATCACCGTGACCGAGCTGGGGATGTCGACCGAGCGGGACATGATCCTCGGGTAGATCAGGTAGGCCTCCAGCTGCTGGTAGGACATGTAGTAAATGAAGGTGACCAGCGCAGTGGTGGGAGAGATCGTCAGGCCCAGCACGGTGATGATGACCGCTGAGATGACCGACCCGATGACCGGAATCAGCGACAGCAGACCCACGATGAACGCCAGGGCGAACGCGTAGTCGCCGAGCCCGACGATGAACGTGAAGATCAGCGTGGAGATGCCGGCCAGTACTGCGACCAGGAAGGCGCCAGCGACGTAGGCGCCGGTGGAGCGGATGATCTTGTCGCCGAGTTCGCTGACCCGTGGGCGTCGCGTCGCCGGCGCCAGCGAGTAGAGCGAGTGCTTGATGCTCGGCAGGGAGGACAGGAAGTAGATCATCAGCACGAGCACGATCAGGAAGTTGGCCACGGCCGAGAGCACCGCAAGACCGAAACCAAGGGCGCCGCCGAAGACGTTCTGGCCGAAGTCGCCGCTGGAGACGTAGTCGCGCGACCTCGCGATGATGTCGTACCTGTGGTCGAGGTCCTGGACTCGCCGATTGGTCTGGAGGTCGTCAAGCCAGCCCGGTGCGCTCCTGGTGATCTGCGCGATCTGTTCACTGATCACCGGCGCCACTGCCACTACGAAGAGTGCCAGCATGGTCAGTACGACGAAGAGCACGAGCAGCACCGAGAGCCCGCGTCTCATCCCGTGCGTCATGAACCACTCGACGGTGGGGTTGAGTCCGATGGCCAAGAACATCGCCATCACGATCAGGATCAGGATCGAGGAGATGCTCAGAATCTGCTGGGTCAAGAAGATGGCGGTGACTGCCCCCAGGGCGCCGAGGAAACCGATGTTGAACGGCGAGTGGCGCAGGAGGGAAAGCGCGCGAGACTGCGGCTGCTGCGGGGTGGGGAAGGGGGGCGACGAGGAACCGCTGACCACGAGTTCGGTCGCGTTGTCGATCTTCCTCTCGGCTGCCTCGACCGAGGTTCCCGCCGCGTCGACCGACGCCTCAGCCGCGGCGGACGCCGCGACGGCGGAGTGATCGGCGCGAGCGGCAGCCGCGACTGCCTGGGTGGAGTCAGACGAGGAACTGGTGGAAACGACCC
>JARICB010000009.1 GCA_029264225.1 Nocardioides sp.
ACTCGGAGATGAACTCCACCTCGCCGCGGCCCACGAAGCCGTCGATCAGTTCGTCGGCGAGTGCCTGGAACTGCGGGCGCATGGCGGCGATCGTCTTGTTGCGGAAGGCCGGCATCAGCAGCCGGCGCAGCCGCGAGTGGTCCTCGCCCTCGAGGCTGAGCAGCGTCTCCTTCCACCAGTCGGAGAACATCCCGGAGTGGATGCCGTTCTGCGCTGGCCACTTCGCGTTGCCCTGCTGGAAACGACGGTCCTTGAGCAGCGCCGAGCCTTCCTCGTAGCGCAGCACCGCCCAGCCGTACGACGTCTCGACATACCAGTGGTCATCGCGCGCGCGATGCACCTCCTCCGAGGTGACATCGAAGGCAGGGTCGGAGAGCTCGAAGTAGGGAGTGGCGCTCATAAGCACATGCTGCCACCGACCGGCGGGACTGACATCAGCCTGTGGCGGCTGCTGACCGGGCTGTCTTTGCGGCTCGATCGACGGTTCGGGGGCAGCGTCGGGAGTGCCGCCGGGGGTGCCCACCATGTGCGCCACGATAGAGGGTTCCGGTGACTGGTGGAGGTCAGGCGAGCGGTTCGTCGACGGTCTCGGCGCGCGCGAGGCGACGGGGCGAGAGCACGCTCCGCACCTCGTTGACCAGGGCGCTCACCAGGTGTCGCTCGAACCTGTCAGCCATGGCGAAAAGTGCGTGTTCGGCGATCGGAACGACCAATATCGCCGAGCGTTGATAGTCCAGGACCACTCCGGTCTCACGGAAGTCGGGTCCGACAGCGCCGAGCAACGCCAGCACCCGCAACCCCACCTCGTCGAGGACGCCGAGAGAGATGGAGGTGGAACGGTCGGTGCCGTGCATCGCCCGGCCAACGAGGCGGTGGTCGCCGGTGATGAGGGCGCACCACTGGGTGTCCAGCATCTGCTGGGTGCGGTGCAGGCTGCGGGTGATGCCGTTCGACCCGTCGGAGCCTCGCTTCACGAAGGGGCTGGGCGTGGACGTGGTGGGATCGACGTGCACCGTAAGTGCGAACTCATTGCCAGCGCAGGAGTCCACTCGCGCGATCACGGTGATGGAGCCGATGGTGGAGAGTCGCACCAGGTCGCCGACGCCGGTCAGCGAGTCGACCTGACTGGCCATCCGGACCGCATAGCGCAGGGAGGCGGCCAACTGTCCGCCCGTGCCGTCGTCACCGCTCACGGTGCCGTCGGCCGCGACACCGAAGCGTGACCCCGCACCGATCAAGCCGTCGCTTCGCTCGTTCATCGCCCCGCCCCCCGACAATCATGGTGGCCCATCAGCGAGCCTCACGGGCGGTTATGCCCGAAGATGCCTGGCTGGTGCTCGCTTCACCGATCAGGGTCGCGGCCTATCTCGTGCTCGGCGGCGTGGGGTTCCTGCCCTACCCACCCGTCGTTCGCGGCTACGGCTTCGAACTCTCTGCGAGGAGCAACGCTCCGCCGAGAGGAAACGCCATGTGGGACACCGCGCAGACCAATGATGTGCACCTGTCGCACGACATGCCGTGCCCGCAGTGCGGCCATGCCGTCCACTCCTTCCTTGCCTGCGGGCCCGGATGCCCGTGTAAGCCCGTTGCCATGCCCGGGGCCCCCGACCCACAGCGAGATTTGGGGGAGTTCCGCCGATGACTGACCCCCTCGCGGACTGTTCGTCGCACTCTGTCGCTATGAATGCGGATCAGCCCACGACCCAGACTGTGCTGGCCGGCTTGCGGGCGCAGAGCGCTGCGGACGAGGACCGTTGGCTTCATGCACTTATGCACCCGACGGCAACCGCGAATACGGGTTGGGCCGAGGCGCCCACAAAGCGACGTCGTGATCGTCAAGGCCAGGATGGAGCGCGATCGCCTCGTACGACGTGCCGGGCGCCGTACTAGGCGAACGTATGGTCCGACACCAGTGCTTTCGGCCAGGTAAAAGACTGGCCATCGAACCGATGCGCGCTCGCTGCGATGCCGCGAGGGTTGAGCCATGATCACAGTCGAAGCACTGACCCGGAGGTACGGCGGCTTCACCGCCGTCGACAACGTCTCCTTCACCGCCCAGCCCGGCCGCGTGACCGGATTCCTCGGTCCGAACGGTGCCGGCAAGTCCACCACGATGCGCGTCATGGTGGGTCTGACCGCCCCGACATCCGGCGCCGCCACCATTAACGGAGAGCGTTTCGCCGACCTCCCCAACCCAGGCCTGGAGGTCGGGGTCCTGCTCGATGCCTCCGCCCAGCACGCCGGTCGCACCGGACGCGAGATCCTCACGATCGCCGCCGACACGATGGGGCTGCCCCGCCGGCGCGTGGAGGAGATGCTCGACCTCGTCAGCCTGACGCCCACCGAGGCGAAGCGTCGGGTCCGCAACTACTCCCTCGGGATGCGTCAGCGGCTCGGCATCGGCACCGCCCTGCTCGGGGACCCGAAGGTGCTGATCCTCGACGAACCGGCCAACGGCTTGGATCCGGCCGGGATCCGGTGGATGCGCGACCTGCTCACGAACTTCGCCAGCCAGGGCGGCACCGTCCTGCTGTCCTCGCACCTGCTGCACGAGATCGAGGTCATCGCCGACGACCTGGTCGTGATCGGAAACGGCACGATCGTCGCGTCGGGCAGCAAGGAAGAACTGCTGGCCGCGGCCGGGACGCTCGCCCGGTCGACGTCGCCACGCGACCTCATGCACGCCCTCGAACAGGCCGAGATCCCCAGCACGCTCGCCGGCGACGGCTCGCTACGCACGGATGCCGATCCGGCCCGGGTGGGCGCGGTGGCCCTGAGCGCCGGCATCGCCCTTACCGAACTCCGCTCCGCCGAAGGCGCGGGCCTCGAAGACATGTTCCTGTCGCTCACAGCCGACACCCAACGCGAAGGAGTTGCGGCATGACCGCCACGATCGCCTCACCCGCCACCATCACGAAGGCCGCACCGGTTCGCCGGACCGCCGATCCCATCCCGATGGGCCGAATCGTCAAGGTCGAACTGCGCAAGATGTTCAACACCCGCTCGGGATTCTGGATGCTGGTCAGCATCGGTGTCCTGTCGGTCGTTGCGACCGGGGCGGTCCTGGTCTTCGCCCCGGACAGCGCGATCATCTACGGAAACTTCGCGACGGCGATCGGCTTCCCGATGTCGGTGATTCTGCCGATGATCGCGATCCTGAGCGTCACCAGTGAGTGGAGCCAACGCAGCGGGCTCACGACGTTCACGCTGATCCCGGGCCGCGGCCGCGTGATCGGGGCCAAGGCCTTCGCGACCGTCGTGGTCGGAGTCGTCTCAATGGCCGTCGCCTTCGCCGTCGGTGCGCTCGGCAACCTCGCCGGATCCACCATGAGGGGCGTCGACGCCGTCTGGGACATCTCTGTGGCAGCCGGTGCGCAGATTCTCCTGGGAAACCTCCTCGGCATGGCCATCGGCTTCACTCTCGGGGTCGTGCTGCGCAACTCCGCGGCCG
This sequence comes from Nocardioides sp., assembly GCA_029264225.1. Lineage (GTDB taxonomy): Bacteria > Actinomycetota > Actinomycetes > Propionibacteriales > Nocardioidaceae > Nocardioides. The sequence continues at coordinate 3,452 of JARICB010000009.1, forward strand.
CGATCGTGGGCTACTTCGTCGTCTCGTTTGTCTTCCCGGGCGTCCTTGTCCTTCTTGCCCAGGTGCGCTCGTGGTTCGAGGACCTGCAGCCGTGGATCGACTGGAACTACACGCAGGTCGCATTGTTCGAGAACGACACAGACACAGCCAGCGAATGGGCCATGTTCGCCTCGACCACGATGGTCTGGATCGCGCTCCCGCTGGCCATAGGATTGCTCTTCCTGCGCCGTTCAGAGGTCAAGTAGCCAGACGCAGCACCACCACGAGTGGCCGCT
>JARICB010000025.1 GCA_029264225.1 Nocardioides sp.
CGCGCAGGTGCCTCCGGCACGGTCATCACCCTGATGACCGACGAGCAGGTGCGCGACGTGCGCGACCTGACCAGGCTGGCCGGCATCAAGCCGACCACCACCAAGGTGCACGGCGCCGACCACCCGATGCTGGCCCAGCTCGCTCCCGGCGAGCGCAGCCTGCCCGGCGGTCTCGTCGTGGAGGTACCCAGCTCCGGTGGCGGCGGTTCCTCCAACGGTCGTAACGCACAGCGCAAGCGTGCGCGCAGCACCGGCGTGACCAACGGTCAGTCGCGGCGGGGCAACCCGACCGGCGGAGCCAGCGGCCAGGCTTCGGGTGGCTCGTCCACCGGCGGTGCTGGCGGGGGCGGCCAGCGTCGTCGCTCCGGCGGCGGCCAGGGTGGTCAGGGCGCGAGCCAGGGTCAGGGCGGTGGCAACCGGTCGCGTCGCAGTGGCGGCGGCAGTGGTGGCGCAGCAGCCGGCGGCGGTCGTTCCTCGCACTCGGCGGCGAACTTCTCCTCTCGCTGAGCTTCTCCTTCGCACGACCCGCGTAGACGCGCGGACAATGGTCAGGCCTCGGCCCGCTCTCGAGCGGTTCGCCGCGGCCGCTCGGGGACCATTGTCCGCGCGTTTCCCATTCTCCTGATCACGACCGAGGCGCCAATGTTCGCTCAGTCGGCGTAGCGACCTAGGGTGAATCTCGTGCGCCAATGGCTTCGCAGTTCCCTGTGGGAGGTGGTGCCGCGCGACCAGCGCGACACCTCGGCGGCGCTACGCCGACGTCAGATCGTGACGGTGCTCGTCGTGCTGCTCGGGGCCGGCGTGCTCGGCTACTCGATCCGGATCGACCCGGGCAGCGACGCGTTCTACCTGGGCACGATGGTGTTGGCGCTCATCTGGACGGCCGGGGCGCTGATCAGCGGTCCTCTGCACCTGGGTCGTCGAGTGAGCGGTATGCGCCCCGTGCTGCCACCGATCGCACTGGGCCTGGCGATGGCGGCGTTGTTCGTCGCAGGTGCGCTGATCGTCCGCGAGATCCCGCCCCTGGATCGACAGGTCCGTTCGGTGCTGGAGTTCGCCGACCAGGGCTCGATGGCGGTGCTGCTCGCGGTCACCGTCCTCAACGGCATCGCCGAGGAACTGTTCTTCCGCGGCGCGGCCTACGCCGCGATTCCCCGCCACCCGGTGTTCTGGACGACGCTGGCCTACGTCGTCGCCACGCTCGCCACCGGCAACGTCATGCTGGCCTTCGCCGCCATCCTGCTCGGCGTCGTCTGCGGCCTGCAACGCCGCGCGAGCGGGGGAGTGTTGGCCCCGATCCTGACCCACATCACCTGGTCGTCGATCATGCTCTTCGCGCTGCCGATGATCTTCGGCTGATCCCCTACGGCGGGGATGAGTCCTTGCGTTCGTAGGACTGGGCGCTCTCGTCCATCGCCTGCTCATAGGCGGCCACCAGGCCTGCGATGGTCAACGGCTTGAGCCGGTGGATCAGTTCACGCAGGTTCTCCACGGTGCCGCCGGCGTCGCGGACGACCGGCCACACGTGGGTCCGGACGATCTCGGAAAGCTCTTCGGCGACCTGCTGGCCGTGTCGTTCGTAGAGTTCGGCCACCGCCTCGGCAGCGGTGCCGGTCACGCCCAGGCCGACCAGCCCCTGCTCGACATCGACATCGCGCTCGCCCGCCACCGGGGTGAACAGCGACAGGTGCAGGGCGATGTCGGAGGGAGTGGCGTCGGTCGGGATGCGCTCGATGTAGCCCTGGATCGCGGTCAGGGTGAAGCCGTGTCGTTGGAGCTCACGCACCAACTCCAGGCGGGCCACGTGGTCGGCGGTGTAGAAGCCCGAGCGGCCGCGTCGGATCGGCGGCGGAACCAGCCCGCGGCTGGTGTAGAAGCGGATGTTGCGCACGCTCATCCCGACCCGCTCGGTGAGCTCGTCGAGGGTCATCTGGGCGGGTACGTCGTCGGGTGGCGCAGCCATGCGTCGTACCTCCTCGAACTCCTCGCAAGGTGACTCGGACCACACACCTTGACCACGATGACAGTAATGGTGTCACAATCGAGGCAGGCTCATTGACCACCAGCTCCCTACCCCTGCCCCGACCCCGAGGACTGCACATGCCTGAGGCATTCATCTTTGACCACATTCGTACGCCGCGCGGCAAGGGCAAGGCGACCGGTTCGCTGCACGAGGTCAAGCCCGTCGACCTCGTCGTCGGACTGCTCGACGAGGTCTTGACCCGCAACCCCGACCTCGACCCGAACCGGGTCGACGACGTCGTGCTCGGCGTCGTGACCCCGGTCGGCGACCAGGGTGGCGACATCGCCAAGACCGCAGCCCTCAAGGCCGGTTTCCCCGACACCGTCGCGGGCGTGCAGCTCAACCGCTTCTGCGCCTCCGGGCTCGAGGCCGTCAACCAGGCCGCCAGCCGGGTGCGGGGCGGATTCGAGGACCTTATCCTGGCCGGTGGCGTCGAGTCGATGAGCCGTGCTCCGATGGGCAGCGACGGCGGTGCCTGGGCCTCCGACCCGGCCACCGCGCTGGCGACCGGCTTCGTGCCGCAGGGTATCGGCGCCGACCTGATCGCCACGATCGAGGGCTGGAGCCGCGAAGACGTCGACACCTATGCCGCCCAGTCGCACCGCCGGGCAGCGAAGGCGTGGGCCAACGGCTACTTCGCCGACGCCGTCATCCCGGTCAAGGACCTCAACGGCCTGACCGTGCTCGACCGGGACGAGACGATCCGTCCCGACACCACCACCGACACTCTGGCGGGTCTGCGGGCCTCGTTCGCCCAGATGGGCAAGGACGCCGGCTTCGACGACGTGGCGCTGGAGAAGTACCACTGGGTCGAGCGGATCAACCACGTCCACCACGCCGGCAACAGCTCGGGCATCGTGGACGGCGCGGCGATCATGGCGATCGGCAGCGAGCAGGTCGGCAAGGACCTCGGCCTCACGCCCCGGGCCCGGATCATCGCCACCGCGGTCTCCGGCGCCGACCCGACGATCATGCTCACCGGCCCCGCCCCGGCGGCCCGCAAGGCGCTGGTCAAGGCCGGCCTCGAGGTCAGCGACATCGACCTGTTCGAGATCAACGAGGCCTTCGCCGCCGTGGCCATGCGCTTCATGCGCGACATGGGCATCAACGACGAGATCACCAACGTCAACGGTGGCGCGATCGCGATGGGCCACCCGCTCGGCGCGACCGGCGCGATGATCCTCGGCACCCTCGTCGACGAGCTCGCCCGCCGTGACCTCAAGCGCGGCCTGGCCACGCTCTGCGTCGGCGGCGGTATGGGTATCGCCACCATCGTCGAGCTGGTCTGACCTACCCCCGCGCCGCCCGCCCGGCGGCGTACGACATCGAGATCGGCCCTGGTGCGCGTCGTTGCCACCAGCGCCGGCCACCGGCCTTTGAAGGAGCACCCGCACATGAGCGAAACCCAGACCCAGAGCGCCGTCCGCTACGAGCGAGACGCCGACGGCATCGTCACCTTGACCCTCGACGACCCGACCGCCAGCGCCAACACCATGACCGAGCTCTACAAGGAGTCGATGGAGGCCGCGGTCGAGCGCCTCTACACCGAGCAGGCTGACGTCACCGGCGTCGTCATCGCCAGCGCCAAGAAGACCTTCTTCGCCGGCGGCAACCTCAAGAACATGGCCCAGGCGACCAAGGCCGACGCCCAGCGGATCTTCGAGGCAGGCGAAGCCATCAAGGCCAGCCTGCGCCAGTTGGAGAAGTTCCCCCGTCCGGTCGTGGCAGCACTGAACGGTGCGGCGCTCGGCGGTGGCTTCGAGATCGCCCTCGCTGCCAACCGTCGTATCGCGGTCGACGACCGCTCGATCAAGCTCGGCCTCCCGGAGGCGACCCTCGGTCTGCTTCCCGGTGGCGGTGGCGTGACCCGGGTCGTGCGGATGCTCGGTCTCCAGCCGGCGCTGATGGACGTACTGATGTCGGGCACCCAGTTCGACCCGCAGGGCGCGTTGGCCAAGGGTCTGATCGACGAGGTCGTCGCTACCCAGGACGACCTGATCCCGGCCGCGAAGGCGTGGCTGGCCAGCGTCAAGGACGACGCCGACGCGGCGCTGAACCCGTGGGACCGCGCGGGCTACAAGATGCCCGGCGGCACTCCGCGCTCGCCCGGCCTGGCGGCGTTCTTGCCGATGTTCCCGGCGCTGCTGCGCAAGCAGACCAAGGGCGCGGTCTACCCGGCGCCGCGCGCGATCCTCAGCGCCGCCGTCGAGGGTGCGAGCACCGACTTCGACACCGCGTCGCGGATCGAGTCGCGCTACCTGACCAACCTGATCGTCAACCAGCAGGCCAAGAACATGATCCAGGCCTTCTTCTTCGACCTCCAGGCGATCAACTCCGGCTCCCTGCGCCCGCAGGGCATCGAGCGCTACCGCGCTACCAAGGTCGGTGTGCTCGGCGCCGGGATGATGGGCGCCGGTATCGCCTACTCGTGCGCGCGTGCCGGGATGGACGTCGTGCTCAAGGACGTCTCGATCGAGGGTGCGGAGAAGGGCAAGGCCTACACCGCCAAACTCAACGCCAAGGGCATCGAGCGCGGCAAGCTGACCCAGGAGAAGGCCGACCAGCTGCTCGCCAGGATCACGGCGACCGCCGACCCGGCCGACCTGGCCGGCTGCGACCTGGTGATCGAGGCCGTCTTCGAGGACCCCGCTCTCAAGGCGCAGGTCTTCGCGGAGGTGGCGCCGTTCGTCAACAAGGACGCACTGCTGTGCTCCAACACGAGCACGCTGCCCATTACCGAGCTCGCGACCGGGATCGACCGGCCCGCCGACTTCATCGGGCTGCACTTCTTCAGCCCCGTCGACAAGATGCCGCTGGTGGAGATCATCCGCGGCAAGGAGACCTCGGACGAGGCACTGGCCAAGGCCTACGACGTCGTCCAGCAGATCAAGAAGACCCCGATCGTGGTCAACGACAGCCGCGGCTTCTACACCTCCCGGGTCATCGGCACGATGGTCAACGAGGGCTTGGCGATGCTCGCCGAGGGCGTCCACCCGGTCTCGCTGGAGCGCGCGGCTACCCAGGACGGTTACCCGGTCGGCACGTTGCAGCTCTCGGACGAGCTCAACATGGAGCTGATGGCCAAGATCCGCAAGGCCACCAAGGAGGCCGCGGAGCGCGACGGCACCGAGGTCGTCGCCCACCCGGCCGACCACGTCGTGGAGACCATGCTCGCGGCCGGCCGCCCCTCGCGGCTCAAGGGTGCGGGGTTCTACGAATACGACGAGAACGGCCGTCGCACCGGTCTGTGGTCGGGTCTGGCCGAGGCGTTCCCGCCCGCGGCCGAGCAGATCCCCTTCCAGGACATCAAGGACCGGCTGTTGTTCATCGAGGCGCTCGAGACCGCCAAGTGCTTCGAGGAGGGCGTCATCACCTCGGCGGCCGCCGCCAACATCGGCTCGATCATGGGCATCGGCTTCCCCGCCAACACCGGTGGCGCGGCGCAGTTCATGACCGGCTACGAGCGCGACGGAGACCTCGGGCTGACGGCGTTCGTGGCCCGGGCCGACGAGCTGGCTGCGGCGTACGGCGAGAAGTTCGCGCCCAGCGCCTACCTGCGCGGCCTGGCCGAGCGTGGGGAGTCGTTCCCCGCCTGAGTCGAGACAGGTTCGGTGCACCGGTTGGTCGCAAACGCGTCCGCCGGGGGCCTCGGAGCCTCACACTGGCTCGGTGAGTTCTGCCGAGCCAGTGATCGACGTCCGTGACCTGCACGTCCGCTTCGGCGAGGTCGAGGCCGTCGCCGGCATCGACCTGGTCGCCGATGCCGGCCAAGCGACTGCTCTTCTGGGACGCAACGGGGCCGGCAAATCGACCACGATGCGCGTCCTTGCCGGCGTCGTACCTCCGAGCGAGGGCACTGCTCTCGTCGGCGGTTACGACGTCGCTCGCGACGCGGTCGCGGTGAAAAGGCTGGTCGGCTACTGCCCCGACGTCGGCGGCCTGGTGCCACGAGCGACGCCCTGGGAGCACCTCCAGCTGAGCGCCCGGCTGCGCCGGCTCGACGACTGGGAGCCGCTCGGACGCGATCTGCTCGAGCGGTTCGAGCTCGGTGACGTGGCCCACCGCGTCACGAGCGGCTTCAGTCACGGCATGGGCCGCCGCCTCTCCGTCGTCCTCGCGGCGCTGCACGAGCCCGACGTGATGCTCCTGGACGAGCCCTTCGACGGCGTCGACCCGATCGGGGTGGAGGCCACCCTCGGGGTGATCGGCGATGCCCGGGCTCGCGGCGCCTGCGTGCTCGTCTCTACTCACCTGCGTGAGCTGGCGATGCTGGCCTGCACTACCGCCGTCGTGCTGCGCGGTGGTGCGCGGGTCGCGGCCATGGCTGCCGGCGAACTATCCGGAGAGGCTGGCGCCGATGCCTACCGCGCACTCCTGGACTGACGCGGTCGTCGACGTCGCCCACCTGCTCCGCTTCCGCGGTGCGACGCTACGTCGACCGCGCGCCGCCGCGCTCTCGCTGGGCGTGCTCGGCGCCTGCTCCCTTGCTGCCATGTTGGCGCCTCTGCTGTTCGCCGGAGCCGGCGCCGGGGGAGGGCGGGGCGACCTGGTGCATGACTACCTGCCCGCCATGTTGGCCGGCTTCGTGACGCTCAGCGTCGCTTCGGCGATCGCCAGCGGCGGCGGGCGTGAACTGCTGCCTCGTGATCAGGCGGCGATCCACCCGATCAGCACCC
>JARICB010000031.1 GCA_029264225.1 Nocardioides sp.
CGACGAGATGCTGCGCCTGACAGACGTGTGGAGCAGCAACGCCGAAGAGGCCACCGACCTGCTGGCCGCGATCGGCGCGACGCCCGCCACCGAGGGGCTGCTCGCCCAGACCACGGCGCTCGCACCACTGCTGCGGGGTGAGACGGTCGTCATCGTGCGCGACGGCCCGAAGGGATGCGCGGTGCTGGCGAAGGGTCAAGCGACGCTGGTGCCCGGATTCCCCCAGATCCCGGTGGACACGAACGGCGCCGGAGACACCCATACCGGCGCGCTGTTGGCTGAAGTGGCCAACGGGGTGCCGTGGGTCGAAGGCTGCCGCCGCGCCAACGCCGCAGCCGCTATCAAGGTGACCCGACGCGGGCCAGCGACGGCGCCGACCACCGCAGAGGTCGACGCCTTCCTGAGCGACGCCTCGCACTGAGAGCCGTCCGGACCCTCGTTACGGACGGTTCCACAACAGCATCGCCCGACCCACCCCGGGTTGGCGCAGCACGGGCAGCCGGTTGGGTGCCTGGACGGCCGTACCGGACGTGGTGGACGCCCGGCGGAGGGCGGCTCGGGTCGCCCTCAGTTCGGCGACCAGGTCGTCGTTGCGGTGTCGCAGCGCCGACACCTGGTTGCTCAGGTCGAGAATGCGACGTACGCCCTCGAGCCCGATCCCCAGGCCGGTCAGGTCGGCGATCTCGCGCAACAACTCAAGGTCGTGGTGGGAGTAGCGGCGCCCGCCACCGCCCGTGCGCCCGGGAGTGATCAGCCCCATCCGCTCATAGGCGCGCAGAGTCTGCGGATGCAACCCGGTCAACTCGGCCGCCACGCTGATCACGTAGACGGCCGCGTCGGGGGCAGGCAGGCCGAAACTCATGTCGCCTCCTGGAACAACCGATCACGCAGCGTCACCGACGCGGTGGCAGCACGGTAGGCCTCCAGGGCTTCGCGCGCCGTCGAGTCGAGGGTCGCCGGGACCCGGACATCGATAGTGGCCAACAGGTCGCCCGTGGTGCCGTCAGCCTTGCGGGCACCCTTGCCACGCACCCGGAACGTGCGGCCATTGGGCGTGCCCGGAGGAATCTTCAGCGTCACCGGCGCACCGCCGAGCGTGGGAATCTTGAGGTCGGCGCCCAGTGCCGCCTCGTCGAACGAGACCGGTACCTCGATCGTGAGGTTGTCGCCCTTGCGTGCGAAGACCGGGTGCGCAGCAACGCGCACCTTGACGAACAGATCGCCGGCCGGGCCGCCACTCTCCGAGGGAGCACCCTTGCCGCGCAGCCGGATCTTCTGGCCGTCCTTGACTCCGGCCGGGATGCGAGCCTGGATCGTGCGGGCCGACGTGCCGCGGCCACTCCCGTGGCAGGTTGGGCAGGCCTCGTCGTAGACGAGTTGGCGGCCGTGACAGGTAGGACAGGTTTCGTTCATCGAGAACGCGCCACCGACACCTGCGACGACGTAGCCAGCCCCCTCACACTCGGGGCAGACGTGCGGACGAGTGCCGGGCCGACCGCCCGTGCCCTGACAGGTCGGGCAGGCCGCATCGGAGGTGAGTCGCAACGAGATGGTGGTGCCCTCGAGGGCATCGACGAAGTCGAGGGTGGTGCTGGTCTCGATGTCGGAGCCCTTGCGTGGGCGAGCCTGCTGCTGCCGCTGACGTCCACCGCCGCCGAAGAGGTCGCCGAACATGTCGCCGAAGCCACCGCCGGCACCTGCCTGCTGGCGGAGCAGGTCGTTGATGTCGAAGCCACCCTGGCCGCCTTGGCCGGAGGAGCCTGAGTAGCCACCACCGAAGCCTCCCGTGGCGGAAAGCGTCCGGAACTCGTCGTACTTCTTGCGCTTCTCGCCATCTCCTACGACGTCGTAGGCCTCGGCCACCTTCTTGAACAGCTCGTGCTTGGCGGCGTCGTCCGGGTTGGAGTCAGGGTGGTTCGCACGCGCCAACTTGCGGTAGGCCTTCTTGATCTCGTCGGCCGTTGCATCCTTCTTCACGCCCAGAACGGCGTAGAAGTCCTTGGTCGCCCAGTCATTGCGGAAACCGTCGTTGTCAGCCATGTGCGCACCTCCTCTCGTTGTCCATCATCACCGGTCCGCCCGGGCGGCGGCCGACACGCCTCGCTGGTTGAGCAGCGAGGCGTACCGGCTCGAATCCGCCTTGAATCATCCTGCGTCGACGGGGTCGACGACCATTACCTGGGCCGCCCGGACCACGCGGTCGCCGAAGCGATAACCGGCCTTGACGATGACCTTGCAGGTCACCTGGTTCACCTCGGGGTCGGTTCCCATGTGGCTGAGCGCTTCGTGCAGGTTCGGGTCGAAGGCGTCTCCCGGCTCGGCGAACCGCGAGAGCCCCTGGTTGGCGACGGTGCGCTCGAGCTGGTCGGCCACGGCCTTGAACCCACCTTCGAGCTCATCGTGCTCCTTGGCCCGGTCGATGGTGTCGAGCACCTCGATGATCGGAGTCAGCGCCTTGTACGTCGCATTCTCAGCGATCAGTGTCCGGTCGCGGTCGACCCGCTTGCGGTAGTTGGCGTATTCGGCCTGCAGCCGCTGCAGGTCGCTGGTGCGCTCCGCAAGCTGCTCTTCCACGGACGGCCCGGCCAGGGCTTCCTCGTCCGGCTCGATGTCCTGCGGCTCCAAC
>JARICB010000067.1 GCA_029264225.1 Nocardioides sp.
CGGGGCCGCGACGATGGTGGTGTACTCCATCGCTCCGGCTTCCTCGAGGGCACCACGCACGGCGGCGATGGTCGAGCCCTTCTGGCCCACGGCGACGTAGATGCACCGCACCTGCTTGTCGGGGTCGCCGGACTCCCAGTTCTGACGCTGGTTGATGATCGTGTCGATCGCGATCGTCGTCTTGCCGGTCGCGCGGTCACCGATGATGAGCTGGCGCTGACCGCGACCGATCGGGGTCATCGAGTCGATGGCCTTGATACCGGTCGCCAGCGGCTCGTGCACCGACTTGCGCTGCATGACGTCGGGAGCCTGAAGCTCGAGGGCGCGGCGCTCGCTGGACTCGATCTCGCCGAGGCCGTCGATCGGGTTGCCGAGCGGGTCCACGACGCGACCCAGGTAGCCCTCGCCCACGGGGACCGAGAGGATCTCCCCGGTCCGGCGGACGGTCTGGCCTTCCTCGATCTTGTCGAAGTCACCAAGGATGACGACGCCGATCTCACGAATGTCGAGGTTGAGCGCGATGCCCAGCGTTCCGTCCTCGAACTCGAGCAGCTCATTGGCCATGACGGAGGGCAGTCCGCTTACGCGGGCGATGCCGTCCGCAGCCTCGGCCACGGTGCCGACCTCTTCGCGACTTGCCGTCTCGGGCTTGTAGTCCGACACGAAGCGCTGCAGAGCGTCCCGGATCTCGTCCGGACGGATCGAAAGCTCCGTCATTTCCTCATCCTTACTTTCGTGTGCTCGAAGTTCTTGGGTGGTTTGACCGTGTGGCACAGGTCAGCCGGCGAGCGCGCGACGCGCGTCGTTGAGCTTGCTGGCTACCGTGCCGTCGATGATGTCGTCACCGATCTCGACACGGATACCGCCGATGACGTCGGGGTCGACGACGACGTTGAGGTGGATCTCGCGCTCGTACTGACGGCGAAGTGCAACCGTCAGACGCTCGCGGTCGCTGTCGCTGAGCGGCGTAGCCACTCGAACCTTCGCGACCTTCTGGCCGTGGATCGAGGCGGCCAACTGCTGGTAGCTGGCCAGCGCGACCCCCACCGTGCGGTGGGTGCCGGCCAATGCCTGGTCGGCGAGCGTGAGCACGGCCGGAAGAGCCTTGCCCGCAAGCAGACCCTTGACCAGTTCACGCTTGTCGGCCTGGGATCGGGCCGGGTCGGACAGGGCGCTGCGCAGGTCCGGGTTGGCATCGAGCACCTCCCCGAACGAGAAGAGCTCGTCGGCGAGTCGACCTGAGTCGCTGCCGGCCGACTTCACCACGGAGGTGACACCGAGCAGTTCCAGCGCGTAGGCGAGATCGCGCGGCCGGGTCCACCGGTGCGAGACCGCGCCGGCGACGAGGCGAAGTGCTGCCTCGCAGACCTTGCCGCTGAAGAGCTGCCCGACGAGTCCCGTCTTCGCCGTAGCGTCGACCGACACGTCAGTCACCACCCGGCGAAGCCCAGGCTCACCCCGCAGCACCTCGGCCACCGAGAACAGGTCGTCGCCGACCCGCGCTGCGTCCGCCCCACCGGTCAGCGAGCTGTCCAGCTCGCCGGACAGCGCGGCATATGCCTCGGCAGAAGCACCACGGAATGACATCAGTTGGCGCCTTCCAGCTCGGCCAGGAAACGATCGATGACGCGACTCTGGCGCTCATCGTCGTTGAGGCTCTCGCCAACGATTCGACCGGCGAGACCGGTGGCCAGGGCCCCGACCTCTGCACGCAGCGAAGTGACCGCCTGTTGGCGCTCCGCTTCGATCTGGGTCTTGCCGTGGTCGACGATGCGGGTGGCCTCGTTCTGAGCCTGCTCCCGCATCTCGGCGACGATGACAGCGCCCTGCTCACGCGCTTCCTCACGGATGCGCGCAGCTTCGTGCCGGGCGTCGGCGAGCTGCTTCTCCAGCTCGGCCATCTTGGCGTCGGCCTCAGCCTGCTTGGTCTCCGCCGCCGCCAGGCCACCTTCGATGGCTGCCGTGCGGTCGGCGAACGTCTCCTCGAACTTCGGAACGACGAAGATCTTCACCAGGATGACGAGCAGGCCGAAGAAGATGACGGCCAGAACCATCTCGACCGGGTGCGGAATCAGGGGGTTCAGCTCTGCCCCTGAGGCACGGAGGGTCACAGTCTGCATGGAATGTCCTTCTGCGGGGTCAGCAAGTGCTGACGAGGATCACTTGACGACGAACGCGAGGGCGATACCGATGATCGCCAGTGCCTCGGCAAGAGCGAAGCCAAGGATGGCGATCGGCTGCAGGCGGCTCTGCGCCTCGGGCTGCCGGGCGACACCGTTGATGTAGGCGGCGAAAATGAGGCCGATGGCCAGACCCGGACCCACGGTCGCGAGGCCGTATCCGAGCATGTTGAGAGAGCCAGTCACGGCTTCTTCCTTTCGTTGTTCCCTTGCGGGATTCCGGGGTACTTGTCCGGTTGCTGGACTTTTCTGATGGTGCGTCTTGCGCCGGGACCCGAGGGGTCCCGGAAGTTTAGTGCTCCTCGACCAGCGAACTGGAGATGTACATCGCGGTGAGGAGGGTGAACACGTAGGCCTGAAGGGCCTGGACCAGGAGCTCCAGGACACAGATCAGGAAGAACATCAGCCACGACACCGGGCCCGCAAGCATGGTCGGGAATTCGGTGTGGAACATCAGGTACTGGCCGCCCAGGGCGAACAGGATCAACAGCATGTGCCCGGCGAACATGTTGGCAAACAGACGAAGCGCCAGCGTGACGGGGCGGACGATGATGTTGGAGAAGAACTCCAGCGGGATCAGCAGCGCCAGGATCGGACCGCTCACGCCACTGGGAACTGTCTGGAGCTTGAGGTAGGCCAAGAACCCGTGGCGCTGGATACCAACCCCGTTGTAGACCAGCCAGCTGACGATCGCCAGCGCGTAGGCGATGCCTACCCGGGAGAAGGTGGGGAACTGGATGAACGGGATGATCCCGAACAGGTTGTTGACCAGGATGAAGAAGAACAGCGCCACCAGGTAGGGCACGAAGCGCAGGAAGTCGCGGCTACCGATGATGTCGCGGGCCAGTCCGTTGCGCACGAACCCATAGCTGGCCTCGCCGACGAACTGGAGCCGACCGGGGACCATGGCCTGGCTGCGGATGGCGGAGTAGAGGAAGCCGAAGACCACCACTACCGAGAGCGCCAGCAGGATCATGGGCTTGGTCACGCCCAGGTACATCGTCTCGCCCAAGAACTCGAACGTCTTGTCCGGACCGATCGGGGGGAGGTTGAAGTCTCCGGGTCCGGGGGGCGTGAAGCCCTCCGAACGAATCGCAACGCTCGCGATGATGCTCACCTGAGTTCTCCTGTGTCGTTCTGGCCGTGCTCATGTTGGCCCTGGTCGGCGGGCTTGTTGAACCGGGCCCACGTCATGTAGATCCCCATCGCTGCGCCGCCGACGATTCCGACAGCGACCAGCCACGATGTCCCGAGCCAACGGTCCGCGGCCCAGCCGAGAAATCCGTACAGCATCACACCCGAGACGATCAGTCCGAACGCGTGCCAGGGGTCCCCCGCGGGCTCGACAGAGTGGGGGCTGTTGTCGGGCATCGCGGTCCGCACACTAGCAGTCACCTGGCTCATCGTTCACCTCCGGGTGCGTAGCTACGGGACAGGTCGTAGAGGGGAATGCGCAGCTTGGTGAACAGCCAGACCTGGGCAGCCATCCACATCAAGGTGATCAGGATGACCCCGGTAGTGAACCAGCCGCGAGAGAGTGCGTCCCCGGCAACGCCGGAGGTCTCGAGCGCCACCAGGACCATGGCCATCACCATGAGCTGGAGGGCGTAGGTCAGCAGCGCCAACATCAGCGACATACTGGGCATCAGCCCCGAAACCACATGCACGACGCTGGTGCCGAAGGCGAAGACCAGCAGCGCCAAGCCTCCCCCGGCAAGCGCTCCGAGAGCAGCAGCCTGGTCGGCGAGGAGCGCCCCGGCGACGGCGAGAGCAGCCAACATGACCGCACAAGCAGTCGCAGCACCGAGGAGCGCGGATCCGCCGGTGCGGGTGTCCTGCTTCAACTCGGTCGTCATGGTGGCGGCCGTTCTGTGGATGGTCAGTTCAGTGCAGCACCGCGGAGATCCGGAGAATTCGGCCTCCCGCGACTGCTCGTGAAAACTATCACAAAGTCTCCATCTTCTTGGAACCGGGGCGCTGCATGATCGGCACGACGAAGGTCATGGTGATGGCGAGGGCAAACAGTCCGGCCAGCACCAGCCACGTCGCCTGGCCGCTGTAGAGGCTGGCCAGCACCGATCCGCAGGCGACCAGCCCTGCCCACATCCACATGATGAAGACCGCCCGGCGTTGCGAGTGACCGATCTCGAGCAGCCGGTGGTGCAGGTGCTGCTTGTCGGGGGCGAAGGGTGAACGACCGGCCCTGGTACGGCGTACGACCGCGAGCACCAGGTCAACCGCCGGCACCATGAGCAACGAGACCGGCAACAGCACCGGCAGCACGGTCACGAAGAGGGTGTTTCCACCCGAGGCCACCTCGTAGCCGGCGAACTGCCCGGTCAGTGTGAGGGCACTCGCAGAGAGGACCAGGCCGATCAGCATGGACCCGGAGTCGCCCATGAACAGCCGGGCGGGGTGGAAGTTGTGCGGTAGGAAGCCGGCGCAGGCGCCCGCAAGGCTGGCCGCCAGCAGCGCACCCGTGGTGGCCAGCGTCAGATCCTCCTGGCTGGCCAGGACGTAACAGAAGAGGAAGAAGGCGATCGCGCCGATGCCCACCACGCCGGCCGCCAACCCGTCGAGACCGTCGACGAAGTTGACGGCATTGATGGTCGCGACCACCACGATCACGCTTAGCAACGCCCCCTGGGCCGGATCGAGGGAGAACTGGGTGCCATCGAGTGTCGGGAAGAAGTAGAACCGCACCCCGAACACGACCAGCAGCGCAGCGGCCAGCACCTGGCCGCCCAGCTTGGTCAGCGCGTCGATGTCGAAGATGTCGTCGAGCACGCCCACCGCGCAGACGAGGGCGCCGGCCAACAGCACGACCCCGGCATCGCGAAAGACGAACGCATCGCTGCGCGAGAGGAACGGTAGTTCGCGTGCCACGAGCCAGGCCGCCCCCAGCCCCCCGAGCATGGCGATCCCGCCGAGGTAGGGGATCGGCTCGACATGGACGTCGCGGTCGCGAACCTGGGCGACCGCACCCGTACGCAGCGCGATCTCGCGGGCGATGACGGTCAGCAGGTAGGTCACGATTCCGGCGACCAGGAAGACGAGCAGGTACTCACGCATCAGGCGTCGTCCGACAGCGTGGTCCCCAGCGGCTCGAGCACCGCATTGAGCTCGGCGAGGCTCAGGGCCCCCTGCCGCAGGATGCGTCCCCGGGCTCCGGTGCAGTCCACGATCGTGGAGGCGTCAGCATCAAGGGTGCGCCCGCCATCGACGACCACCTTGACCCGGTCACCGAGCATCTCCGCAGCACCTTCGGCGTCGCGGGCGGCCGGTCGACCGGTGAGGTTGGCAGAACTGACCGCGAGGGGACCTGTGCGTTCGAGGACCGCCAGGGCGACGTCGTCGGCGGGCATCCGTACTGCGACCGTGCCGCGGGTCTCCCCCAGATCCCACTGGAGCGAGGTCTGCTGGCGACACACGATCGTCAACGGCCCGGGCCAGAACTCCTCGACCAGCGCCCGGGCATAGCCCGGCACCCCGACAGCCAGCGCGTCCAGGGTCGTGGCCGCGCTCACGAGCACCGGCGGCGGCATGTCCCGACCGCGCCCCTTCGCCGCGAGCAGCGACTGCACCGCGTCGGGAGAGAAGGCATCGGCGGCGATGCCGTAGACGGTGTCGGTCGGCAACACGATCAGTTGGCCACGACGAATCGCCATGGCTGCGGCCTCGATGGCGGCTTCCCGCTCGTCGTCGGTGGTCGTCGGGTACCTCTGCACGGGCCTATGGTGCCAGCCGTGCGGTGGTGTAGCGCGGACGACCTGCAAGATCGCGATGGTCGACGATCTCGCGCCACCGACCTGTGTCGGCGAAAACACCCGGGGCCGCGCCACCCTGCACGTCGGCGTGCTCGGTGCCGACCACTCCCCCGGGTCGCAGCAGCAGGGCGGCACGCACGGCCAGCACTCGGATGGCGTCGAGCCCGTCGTCGCCGGAGAACAGCGCAAGATGCGGGTCGTGGTCGCGCGCCTCGGCGGCTACCGACTCCCATGCCTCCAACGGGATGTAGGGCGGATTGCAGACCACCA
>JARICB010000091.1 GCA_029264225.1 Nocardioides sp.
CCTCGCTGGCCGCCGAGCCCCGGACGATGGTGTTCTTCGAATCACCGCACCGGCTGGCCGACGCGCTGACCGACGCCGCCGCCGCCTTCGGGGCAGACCGTCCCGCGGCGGTGTGCCGGGAGCTCACCAAGACCTACGAGGAGATCCGACGCGGCCCGCTGGGCGAGCTGGCCTCCTGGGCGGCCGAGGGTGTGAAGGGCGAGATCACGCTGGTGGTGGGCGGCGCGCCGGAGGTGCCGGTGTCGCTGACGGCTGCCGAACTCGCGGAGCTGGTGGCCGGCGAGGAGGTAGCCGGCGCGACCCGCAAGGACGCGATCCGCGCCGTGGTCACCCGCACCGGGCTGCCGCGCCGCACCGTCTACGACGCCGTCCTCGAGGCCAAGCGGCCGTAGGCCCCCTCTCGGGCCCACGCTCCTGCTCGGGCCCACGCCCCTGCTCGGGCCCACGCCCCTGCTCGGGCATAGGAGGCTTTGCCTACCGGTTACGCGGCCGCCCTTGGTGCATAGCCTCCAATGCCGCGGGTGCTCTCAGCTTGCGGCGAGCTGGGCGACGCGCATGCGATACACCTCGAGGACCCGCGCCCGGACGAGATCGGGATTCTTGCGCACGTCGGCGTAGGTGAACCGCAGGACGACCCAACCCAGTGCGGCCAGGGCCGCATCACGCGCGAGGTCCTTCTGACGGTCCTCGGGGCTCGTGTGATGCCGTGCGCCGTCGAGCTCTACGGCGAGCTTGGCCTCGAGCCATGCCCGGTCGAGCTGGACACAGACCCCGCCTTCTCGGATCCGGTACTGACCGACGCTCCGCGGCAGGGAGGCATGGCGAAACACATGGAGAACGCCCAGGGCCTCCAGCTCGCTCTGGCAACCGTCAGCGATGAGCTCGACGGTCTGGGCCAGTGCGCGATGACCAGCGACATTGCGGCGCTCCGCCAGTGCCCCGTCGAGGAGAGTGGCTGTTGTCAGACCCTGGCGCGCCACGTCGAGCAGCAGCGGTCTGCGTTCGTCGAGAGGGAGCAGCGGCCAGGAATCGACGAGCGCGCGCGGGAGCGAGGTGACGAGCAGTCCCCGCCGCTCGAGGCAGTCCGGCGGCGACGGCTGGAAGCGCAGGCGGCGGTGAACGCGCAGGTTGGGTGCGCCCGCACGTTTCACCGTCTGAGCGATCGTCAGGTGCAGTGGCAGTTCGAAGCGGCGCACACCCCAGATCGTCAAGGCGGTGGTGTGACTCAACGCTGCCCCTCCACCGGCATGAAGCAGGGCGGCTCGCATGAGCGTGGGCGGTTCGGCGGCCGCCCCGCGCCAGGTGTAGACGTGTGGCAGGACGCGCACCAGGTTCCGGTTCACGTGTCGATCGAGAACGGCCTTGGGAACGACCTCGAGGAGCTCCTGCCGGGTCGCCAACCCATCCCGTGCTGCGATCGCCTCGCGCAGAATCGTCAACCAGTCCACGAGGGGACCGTGCCTCCCCGGTGGCCGATATCGGGGCGCTGCAGCGGATCTGTGGATGAGTTGCGTTTTCCCCAGGCGCCACCGGCCGCGGCATTGGAGGCTATGCCCCCGGACGAGAAGCTCGCATCGGCTGCATAGCTTCCTATGCCCGGGGGGTCAGAGCCAGCCGTTGCGTCGGAAGCCGCGGTAGAGCAGCACGCAGATGGTGGCGATGACGCCGAGCACCACGGGGTAGCTCCACTTCCACCCCAGCTCCGGCATCCAGTGGAAGTTCATCCCGTAGATGCCGGCGACCGCGGTGGGCACCGCGATGAGCCCGGCCCAAGCCGAGATCTTTCGCATGTCCTCGTTGTCGGCCAGCGAGGTGCGGGCGAGGGAGGCCTGCAGGATCGAGGTGAGCAGCTCGTCGAGCGCGTTCACCTGGTCCCGGACCCGGATCGCGTGGTCCTCCACGTCGCGGAAGTAGGAGCGCATCTGGTCGGGGACGACGTCGAGCTGCCGTTCGGCCAGCTTCTGCAACGGCACCTCCAGCGGCGAGACCGCCCGCCGCAGCGACATCAGCTCGCGCTTGAGCTGGTAGAGCCGCCCGATGTCGTCGCGGCGCTCGTCGCCGAACACCGACTGCTCCAGCTCGTCGACGTCCTCCTCCACGGCGGCGGCCACGTCCACGAAGCTGTCCACCACGTGGTCGCACAGCGCGTACAGGACGGCGGCCGGACCCAGCGCGAGCAGGTCGCGCTGCTCCTCGAGTTCGCGACGCAGCCCCCGCAGCGCGCCGTGGTCGCCGTGCCGCACCGTGATCACGTGGTGCGCGCCCAGGAAGACCATCACCTCCCCGGTGTCGACCACCTCGCTGGTCGCGGTCAGCCGGTCGTGCTCCACGTAGGTGGCGGTCTTCAGCACCATGAACAGCCCGTCGTCGTAGGGCTCGAGCTTGGGCCGCTGGTGGGCGTAGACGGCGTCCTCGACCGCGAGCGGATGCAGCCCGTACCGGCCTGCGATCGTGCCCAGTTCCGCCTCCGTCGGGGCGTAGAGGCCCAGCCACACGAAGCCGCCCAGCTCGCTCGCCTGCTGCAGTGCGGTGTGCCGGTCGTCGACCTCGTGCCGCTGCCCGTCGACGTACACGGCGCAGTCCATGACCACGTCGGTGTCCGGCGGGCGCGGCGGTGTGACCCGGTCGGTCGTCGTGCGCGGCCGCATCGGGGCCGTCGGTCCGAGCGGGCGCGGGGTCGAGGGCCGGGTGCCCGAGGGGGGAGTCGTGCCGGCCATGAGGGCTCCTCGTCGCTCGGGGCCCCCGACGTCGAGGCCGGGGTCAGCGTAGGTCGGCTGCGTGCTCGGGTTCCGGCGGCCGGCCGGCTGCCGCGCGCTCACCCCGAGGAGTGAGTTCCTCCGACCGCGTCTACAGCGGCATCGT
>JARICB010000100.1 GCA_029264225.1 Nocardioides sp.
GCCTTCCCGATGACGCCCCACGTGGAGTGTGTCGCTTTGCTCACGAAGAGTGGCTCTGACCTGCGGTGATGTGATCTGGGCCCTCGGGCGTGAGTCCCGAGAACGGGCCTTAAGGCTCACTTTGGGCTCACTTTGGGTTCTCGGGCTCGGATTCTGACGCCTCGATCGTGCCGCCATGACTGGCCGTCGTGATGGGCTGAGGGCGCGTCCGAGTAACCGGATCGACCTCTGGTCGGCGCACCCTGATGACATGAACCCGATGGAGCCGGCTACCCAAGCACTCCTGGCCAGTTTGCGGGCTCAGAGCACCGCGGACGGACATCGTTCGCTTCACGCACTCATCGACCCAGATTTTCAATCCCAGCAGGGATCCTGGCCTAACTGCTTCGGCGCGCATTGTGAGCGGCACGTTCGACGACGGACAGGTGCGCCGGAACGACTGAACTGACGCCACATGAATGTGTGGCATGCACGCGCGCACTTTTCGCGGCGGTGTGACCGCACCTTGTCAGGGCAGCGCCAAAGGCGCCTCGTGCACGACCCATGCGAGCGCCACGCAGTTGGCGATGACCGTGAGCCAGAAGATGGTGCGGAACGGTTGCTTGGTCGTCTTGTGTCGGAAGACCCTTCGCGCGACCAGCGCGCCTGGCCAGCCACCCAGCAGGGCGATCGTATGGAGGGTGGACTCCGACGTGCGCCACCTGCCCTGTTCCGCTGCGGCCTTGTCAGCGCCGTACAACATGAACGCGACTCCACTGAAAAGCCCGTAAGCAGCCAACAGCGTGACGGGCAGCTCGTCCAGCCCGAGAAGACCCGCAAGGGGGGTGAAGAACAGCGTCGCGGCCACGAGCGCTAGGGGCGACCCGCTGGCGCCTGCATGGCTGGCCGATACAGCGCCCAGGTATCGCACATCCGATGCGCGAGCCCTGTTGCGCTCGTCTCGAAGCTCGGCGTAAGTGACCTCGCACCCGGTGACAGGCCGCCGACCACGAGGGAACGCACTCACGTGCACGAACACACGCGAGCTTCCAGCCGCGGGCGTGATGAACCCGAAGCCTCGGTCGTCGTTCCAATCCAGCAGGACCCCCTGCTGGCGTCCGAGTCCGTCGGGGGGAAGTCACGTCGTCGGCTCCTTGGCTCGGATATCGCCAGGCTGGACAGCCTGGGTCGCGGCACAGGTGGCTGCTTCAAGGGGCGATCAAGCGCGCCTTCTAGTCCTGTCAGTGCTCCAGACGTTCGTCGAGGACACTCGCGGCCTTGGAGTCGCGCGCCATCTCTGGTCTCCCAACGAGACACACGCACATCGGCAGTTGCGCGCACCATCAGCGGCAGATCCGGACGCGCCCGGGCCGTGACTGGCCTAGGGTCGATGGATGAGTTCGACGGAGACGCCCGGTCCGCGAGAGGCGGGACGAAATCGACTGGTGTCCCTTTGCCTTGCCAGCGTCCTCCTTGCGCCGCGGCAACCTGCGGCCCTGAGCGAGCCTCAGTCGCCCCCCGCTTCCTCCAGCACCCCGAGCCCTGAATGAACCTGCCAGCGCCGATTGACCACAAGCCATTGGCTCCGCGCGCTCATTACCCCGAAGGAGACACCCGCCTTGCACAGCACACCCGTCACAACCACGTTGGTCACCGGAGCCACCGGCGCGCTTGGCGTCCCCACTGTCGCCGGCTTACGGGTGGCCGGGCACGACGTGCGCGCGCTCAGCCGGCGCAGCGGACCGGGCCTGACCACCGGAGACCTGGTCACCGGTGCCGGCCTCCGTGAGGCGGTCACCGGTGCCGATACAGTTCTGCACCTGGCCACCGGTCGGCGGGGGAAGGGGGACGTGGAGGCGACTCGTACCCTGCTTGAGGCTGCCGCCGAGGCCGGGGTGCGGCACCTGGTGCTCATCTCCATCGTCGGGATCGACGACATCCCGCTGCCCTACTACCGGGACAAGGTCGTCATCGAACAGCTGGTGCGGGAATCGGCCGTGCCTTACAGCATCTTGCGGGCGACGCAGTTCCATTCGTTCGTCGAGGCGCTGTTCACCGGGCAGCGCCGCTCACCGGTTGTCTTCGCGCCGAAGTTCCTGCTTCAGCCGATAGCCGTCGAGGAGGTCGCGGACCGGCTCGTCGAGCTTGCCGGTTCGGCAGCGGCCGGTCGGGTCGCCGACATTGGCGGACCGGAGCAGCGGGACGTGGTGGATCTGGCCCGGTCGTGGGCGCTTTCGACTGGCACCCGTCGCCCGGTCGTGCCGCTGCCCCTCCCGGGTAAGACGGTCGCGGCGTACCGGGCCGGGTTCGCACTGGTGCCGGGGCCGCCCTACGGCCGACGGACCTTCGCCGACCACCTGGCAACACGGGCGGTAGCGCGAGGATGAAGATCCTGCTGCGAACAGGGTTGGGGTTGCTCGCAGCCGTCGAGGTAATGCTAGGACTGTGGACTCTGGTGCTCCCGATGAGCTTCTACGCCAACGTGCCGACGGTTGACCTCACGCCTCCGTTCAGTGAGCACCTGTTCCGTGACTTCGGTGGAGCCACGCTCGGGCTGGCCGTCGTCCTCGCCGCTGCTGCCATCTGCCCTGAACGGCGACTTGTCGTGCTCGCCCTGCTGGCCTACATGTCGTTCTCGGCCCCACACGGTGTTCCACCTCGCGCACATGCAGGGCGCGAGTGAGCCTGCCACCGTAGGGCTGGCCGTCGTCCTGATTGGCTCGGTGCTGTTACCGCTGGTGCTGCTCGTCGGCGTCCTGCGCACACAAGGTGCACCGACCCACCTCCCGTCGTCGCGCTAGCTCTAGCAGCTCCGCGCCGGCGTTCGGGGTTCGCCGCAGAGATGGGGGCCTACTGCCAGCCGGGCGGGGGCGACCCCCCCCGGCGCGGGGCGTCCGCCCCCCCCA
>JARICB010000005.1 GCA_029264225.1 Nocardioides sp.
CGGGGCGCCCGCCGGGGATGGGCACACCGGCCTGGTAGGGCTCCCGCGTCAGGATGAAGGTGCCCACGTCGAGGTGGGACACCGAGCCGTCGTCGCGGCGTACGACGTGCAGCCGCTCGCCGCTGAAGTGTCCACGCGTGCCCACGATGGCCCCCGCCTGCGCTGAGAAGTGCCACATCTCGACGCCTGCGCGCCGCGCGACGAGGCTGCCTGCCTCGCACGCAAGCACGTAGGGGGTAGCACCCCAGTGCCAGACGCCGAGGGCATCCACGAACTCGCTGGGCACCGACTCGTTGGCCTGCCAGGGCCGCGGGATCGTCGGCTCCCACTGCTCTAGTTCCTCGAGCAGTGCGGCACCGAAGCCGGTGACCGGCACTCCTGAGGTGGCGTTGACCAGAGCCACGACGCCGGTACGCCGGGCCCGGTCCACCAGGCAGATGGCGTGGAATCCGGGCATCGAGCCGCTGTGGCCGACCAACGTGCCCGAGCCGCCACGGACGATCTGGAACCCGAGCCCATGGGCGTAGCCCAGCCCGGCGGCTTCCTCTCCCGACTGCGGGGTGAACGCGCGGGCGAGCACGTCTGCGGACAACACGGCCTCGTGTCCCTCGAGCAGGAACCGGCAGTAGGTAGCCAGGTCGGCAACCGTGCTCCACACCTGCCCCGCGGGGGCCATCGCCGCGGTGTCGGGCGATGGTTCGCGAATCAGCGTCTGCGCGTAGGGGTGCACCGACCAGCCTTCGGCGTGACTGCCGCAGGCTTGGTAGCAGGTGCGGGTCATCTCGAGCGGCACCAGGATGCGTTCGCGGACGGCCTCCCACCAGGTCTGGGCGCGGAGCCGCGCCACGATCTCACCGAGCAGCCCGTAGGCGAGGTTGGAGTAGTGGAAATGCCGATCCGGCTCGCACGCCGCACCCGACCCGTCGTTGGCGCTCACCAGGTCGTCGAAGGAGCCGCCGTTCGTGCGCTCCCACCACGATCCCGCCGGTTCGGCCTGGAGCCCGCCCGAATGCGCCAGCAACTGCCGCACCGACCGATCGCCGTAGCCGACGTCGCCCAGCACCGTGCTGACCGGCTGGTCGAGGTTCAGGAGCCCCTCCTCGACGAGTTGGAGGAGCAGGACGGCCGTCAGTGTCTTGGTGATGGAGCCGATCTTGTACTGCGTGTCGGTGACGTCGCCGGGCACTGCGCCCACTCCGTCGGACCACACCAACTCGCCGTCGCGAATGATGCCGGCCACGATCGAGGGCACCCGCCCCTCGACCTGAGCGGTGGCGAGGCACCGCCGGAGTCGACGCGCGGTCAGCGGATCGACCAGGTGGCTCATTCGGCGAACGCCTCCGGGGGCGGGCAGGCGCAGACCAGGTTGCGGTCACCGTAGGCCTGATCGATGCGCCCCACGGGCGGCCAGTACTTGTCGGGGTCGACGCCGGTCGGGAAGACACCGAGCTCGCGGGAGTAGGCGTGACTCCAGTCGCCCACCAACGCCCGAGCGGTGTGCGGTGCGTGCCGCAGCGGTGACTCCTCGGGGCTCCACTCCCCCGCCTGGACGCGGTCGATCTCGCCCTTGATCGAGATCATGGCTTCGCAGAATCGTTCGATCTCGCCGAGGTCCTCCGACTCGGTCGGCTCCACCATCAACGTGCCTGCCACCGGGAACGACATGGTCGGGGCGTGGAAGCCGTAGTCGACCAGGCGCTTGGCGACGTCGTCGACGGTGACACCGGACTCCTTGGTCAGACCGCGTACGTCGAGGATGCACTCGTGGGCGACCAGACCACCGTGACCGCGGTAGAGCACCGGGAAGTGCTT
The DNA here is from genome assembly GCA_029264225.1 of Nocardioides sp. Classification (GTDB taxonomy): domain Bacteria; phylum Actinomycetota; class Actinomycetes; order Propionibacteriales; family Nocardioidaceae; genus Nocardioides. The sequence continues at coordinate 1,813 of JARICB010000005.1, forward strand.
CTGGAGTCGGTGGGCGATGTAGTTGGCCGAGAGCACGGCGACCGCCGTGGCCCGGGTCAGGCCGGGCGCGCCCATCATGCGGATGTAGGCCCAGGAGATGGGCAGGATCCCGGCGGAGCCGTAGGGGGCGGCGCTGATCGGGCCGATGCCCGCACGCTGCTCCGGCACCGGGTGGAGCGGGTGGCTCGGCAGGTAGGGCGCCAGGTGGGCGCGCACTGCGACCGGGCCGACGCCGGGACCGCCGCCGCCGTGCGGGATGCAGAAGGTCTTGTGCAGGTTGAGGTGGGAGACGTCGCCACCGAACTCGCCCGGCTTGGCGTAGCCCAGGAGTGCATTGAGGTTGGCTCCGTCGACATAGACCTGACCGCCGTGGTCGTGCACGATCCGGCACAGCTCGGTGATGGAGTCTTCATAGGCGCCGTGAGTCGAGGGGTAGGTGACCATGATCGCCGCCAGGGTGTCGGCGTACTTCTCGCACGCCGCTTCGAGGTCGACGAGGTCGACCGACCCGTCGTCCGCGGCCTTGACCACGACGACCTTCATTCCGGCCATGACGGCCGAAGCGGCGTTGGTGCCGTGCGCCGAGGACGGAATCAGGCAGACGGTGCGCTGGGTGTCGCCGTTGGCGAGGTGATAGCCACGGATCGCCAGCAGCCCGGCGAACTCGCCCTGGGAGCCGGCGTTGGGCTGGATCGAAACGCGGTCATAGCCGGTGACCTCGGCCAGCCAACCCTCCAACTGATCGACCAGCGTGCGGTAGCCGACAGCATCCTCGGCCGGCGCGAACGGGTGTAGGTCGGCGAAACCAGGAAGGCTGATCGGCTCCATCTCGGCGGTCGCGTTCAACTTCATGGTGCACGAACCGAGCGGGATCATGCCGCGGTCGAGGGCGTAGTCACGCGCCGAGAGCCTCCGCAGGTAGCGCAGCATCTGCGTCTCGCTGTGGTGGCTGCTGAAGACCTCGTGGGTCAGGTAGGAAGTCGTCCGTGCCACGGACGCCGGAATGGCACTGCCAGCCTCATCGGTTGCGGGCGTGGACACCCCAAAGGCACGCAGCACGCTGAGCACCGTCGCGGGGGTCGTGCACTCCGAGGTCGAG
>JARICB010000058.1 GCA_029264225.1 Nocardioides sp.
GGACCGCCTGCATGTTGGTCTTCACGTCGGGCGTGATGACCCTCGGGCCGGAGACGTAGTCGCCGTACTCGGCCGTGTCGGAGACCGACCAACGCTGCTTGGCGATGCCACCCTCATACATCAGGTCCACGATCAGCTTGAGCTCGTGGAGGCATTCGAAGTAGGCGACCTCGGGCTGGTAGCCAGCCTCGATCAGCGTCTCGAAGCCATACATGACCAACTGCGAAGCGCCACCGCAGAGCACTGCCTGCTCACCGAACAGGTCGGTCTCGGTCTCCTCGGCGAAGGTGGTCTTGATGCCGCCGGCGCGCAGGCCGCCGATGCCCTTGGCGTAGGACAGGGCGAGCTCCCAGGCCTTGCCGGAGGCGTCCTTCTCCACGGCGACGAGCACGGGAACGCCGCGGCCGTCGACGTATTCACGACGCACGAGGTGACCCGGGCCCTTCGGCGCGACCATGAATACGTCGACGCCCTCGGGCGGGGTGATGTAGCCGAAACGGATGTTGAAGCCATGGCCGAACACGAGCGTGTCGCCCGCGGTCAGGTGCGGCTCGATCGAGTCGGCGTAGACGGTGCGCTGCACCTGGTCGGGGGTCAGAATGACGATGACATCGGCTTCCTCCACGGCCTCGGCGACCGAGAGCACGCGCAGCCCCTCGGCCTCGGCCTTGGCGCGGCTCTTGGAGCCCTCCGCCAGGCCGACGCGCACGTCGACGCCCGAGTCGCGAAGGCTCAGCGCGTGGGCGTGCCCCTGGCTGCCGTAGCCGATGACGGCGACGTTCTTGCCCTGGATCAGGCTCAGGTCGGCGTCATCGTCGTAGAACATCTCAGCCACTTCGGGCTCTCCTTAGTTTGTTTGAATCTTCTGAATTCGCGGGGTGCTGCGTGGGGTGGTGCGGGTTCTCAGTCGCTGACCGCGGCCACAACAGGAATGGTGACCGGTCGCAGGCTGCGCTCGCTGATCGAACGCGAACCGCGGCCGATGGCCACCATTCCCGACTGGACCAGCTCGCGGACCCCGAAGGGTTCGAGCACGGCAAGGAAGTCGGCGAGCTTGGCGGAGTTGCCGGTCACCTGGATGGTGACGGCGTCCGGAGCCACGTCGACCACCTTCGCACGAAAGAGTTGTACGGCGTCGAGCACGGCGCCGCGTGTGTGGGCATCGGCCTTGACCTTGACGAGCAGCAGTTCGCGCTTGATCGAGGAGTCTCCCTCGAGCTCGACGACCTTGATCACCTCGACCAGCTTGTTCAGCTGCTTGATGACCTGCTCGAGCGGGAAGACCTCGACGCTGACGACGATCGTCATCCGCGAGACCTCCTGGTGCTCGGTCGGGCCGACGGCGAGGCTGTCGATGTTGAAGCCGCGACGGGCGAACAACCCGGCAATGCGGGCCAGCACGCCGGGATTGTTCTCGACCAGGACCGAGAGAGTGTGAGTACTCATTACAGATCATCCTCATCGAACTCGGGGGCCAGGTCACGGGCGTACTTGATCTCGTCGTTGCTCGATCCGGCAGTCACCATCGGCCAGACCATCGAATCGCGGTTGACCCGGAAGTCGACGACAACGGGCTGGTCGTTGATCGCCATCGCCTTCTCAATGGTGGCATCGACCTGGTCGGGCGAGTCACACGACAGGCCGACGCAGCCGTAGGCCTCGGCGAGCTTGACGAAGTCGGGGATCCGCTTGGAGTGCAGGTCAGTATTGGAGTAGCGCTCGTTGTAGAACAACGTCTGCCACTGCCGCACCATGCCGAGCGACTCGTTGTTGATGATCGCGACCTTGATCGGGATGTCGTTGATCGCACAGGTGGCAAGCTCCTGGTTGGTCATCTGGAAGCAGCCGTCACCGTCGATGGCCCACACAGTCGACCCGGGCATGCCGACCTTGGCACCCATCGCGGCCGGAACCGAATATCCCATCGTGCCCAGTCCGCCGGAGTTGAGCCAGGTGTTGGGGCGCTCGTAGCGGACGAACTGTGCCGCCCACATCTGGTGCTGACCGACCCCCGAGCTGTAGATCGCCTCGGGTCCGGCGATCTGGCCGAGCCGCTCGATGACGTACTGCGGGGCGAGCGAGCCGTCGACGGGCTTGTCGTAGCCGAGCGGGTAGGTCGCCTTGACCCCGGCAAGGAAGTTGACCCAGCCCTCGTAGTCACCGGTGTTGCCGGCATCCGCCTCGGTCTGGAGGAGCGCGACCAGGTCGGCGATGACTTCGGCGCAGTCTCCGACGATCGGCACGTCGACGTCACGGTTCTTGCCGATCTCGGCCGGGTCGATGTCGGCGTGGATCACCTTGGCGCCGGGTGCGAAGGAATCGAGATTGCCGGTGACCCGGTCGTCGAAACGCGCACCGAGGCTGATGATCAGGTCACTCTTCTGCAGACCGGCCACGGCGGCGACGGTGCCGTGCATACCCGGCATGCCCAGGTGCTGGGCGTGGCTGTCGGGGAAGGCACCGCGCGCCATCAACGTCGTCACGACCGGCATACCGGTCGCCTCGGCGAGCTTGAGCAGAACAGCGGAGGCCTTGGCCCGGATGACACCGCCACCGACGTAGAGCACCGGGCGACGCGACTCCAGGATCAGGCGCACGGCCTCACGGATCTGCTTGCTGTGCGGGCGGGTCACCGGGCGGTAGCCGGACAGGTGCAGTTCGGTCGGCCACTGGAAGTCGGTCATGGCCTGCAGCGCCGACTTGGCCACGTCGACCAGGACCGGGCCGGGGCGTCCGGTGGAGGCGATGTGGAACGCCTCGGCGATCGTGCGCGGGATCTGGGCGGGGTCGGTGACCAGGAAGTTGTGCTTGGTGATCGGCATGGTGATGCCGCGGATGTCGGCCTCCTGGAAGGCATCGGTTCCGATCATGCTCGCGCCGACCTGGCCGGTGATGGCCACCAGCGGCACGGAGTCCATGTGGGCGTCCGCCAGCGGAGTGACGAGGTTGGTCGCACCCGGGCCGGAGGTCGCCATGCAGACGCCGACGCGTCCGGTGGCGGCGGCGTAACCCTGCGCGGCGTGACCGGCACCCTGCTCGTGGCGGACCAGGATGTGGCGGATGATCGTGGAATCCATGAGCGGGTCGTAGGCAGGCAGGATCGCTCCCCCCGGGATGCCGAAGATGTCGGTAGTGCCCGCGTTCTCGAGGGACTTGATCAGGCTCTGCGCCCCGGTGATCTCGCCCGACTCAGTCATCGTGAAACCTCTTACTCGTGGATTGGCCAACAAAAAACCCCTCGGCCCGGCGGGCGACGAGGGGAGGACGCGTAAGCAGTCGAGGTCGGAGGACCTCAGCTCACGCGTCGCGTGCGTACAAGTAGCTCAGTGCGCATGCATCTACGGTCGCCGTCGGGGGTCGTGACGTCAACCTACTCTGTCAGCCGTCCCAGCATTTGGTACGCCGATCCCACCATGTGGGTGCGGTGACGCGCATCACGCTCAGTGTGCCCTGAGCTGAATGCGTGCCGACCAGCAACTTGAGCCGGCGCACCCCCTCGGCCCCCGCGCGAGACAGCGCCCCGCCCAGGCCGGTCAACCCTCGAGGCGTCCCGCCGCGGTGCAGATACAGGAGCGGTTGCCATCGGCATCCTCCAACACCCAGAACGACTTCTCGGAGACGTCGGCCACCAGCAGACCGCCGGCCGCCAGCACCGCGTCGATCCGCGGCTGCACCTGCTCGGCAGGCACCCAGATGTCGAGGTGCCATCGTTGGCGGGGATCCTGAGCGCCCGATTCCTGGAACCACACGGACGGCGCCCGACCAGTGGGGTCGCTGAGCGCATCCGGTCCGTCGCCTCGCTCGTAGGCAAGCAGGTCACGCCAGAAGGGCTGCACCCGATGGTGATCGGGTGAGTCGAGACAGAGCTCGATCTGTTGCAGCCCGGACGGGTCTGCACTGATGCCCTGGCCTGCGGCTATCTCGCTGATCCGGCCGGCCAGCGCCAGATCTCGATCGGTCACCTGATCGACATCGTGGCTGAGCAACCCGACATCGACGACCGAATAGGTCAAGGTCACGTCGGGGTGGTGGTTGGCGTCGTCGGCTGCTGCTGCGACGGCGTCGACGAAGCGGACACCAGCAGCGAAGTCACCGGTGCGGAACCGGGCATGGATGCCCTGCTGAAGCATTCGCCAGTCGAGGAGCCCAGCCGCGGCAATGTCTTGATAGCTCACCCGGTCCATGGACTCAGCCTGTCACTGGTCGCCGACACTGGCTACCAGCACCGGCCATCGCCTCGCAGGCAATGGCGCCGGAGCCCTGGTCCAGGACTCGCCTCGCAGGGGCACGATCCGACGGGTCAGCGACGAGGGGTGCTGTCCGACGTCCTCGAGGCACCGCTGCGCTGGCCGAAGACCTGTGCGGCGTACCACTGTCCGCTGGCGCTCCGGGCGGCCGCCACGGCGACGAGACGGTATCGGGGCTTGAGAATGTTGGCACGATGCCCCGGCGAGTGCATCCAGGCTTGCACGGCGTCGCTGCCGCTGGCGTAGCCGTAGGCGACATTCTCTCCCGCCATCTGTAGCTTGCACGCTCGCAGCACGCGGCCGAGCGGCTGGTGATACATCGACTCCTTGCTTGCCATTGCGGCCGCCTGCCGCGCCGCGAAGCGCTGCAGACAATGGTCGGACTGCAGTACGGGCAGGGAACGACGGGTTCGTGCACCGTTGGTGAGTCTGACGGCACTCGCCTCGTATGACCCCTGTGAGGTGTGGGATCCTTGAGATCCACGCGGAACGACGGGCGAAGCAGTTGGCGAGGCGAATGCATTGGTGGAGCCGAGCGTGATGAAGGCGGCAGCGAGCAGCGCCAGTGAAGAGGGTATCCGAGACATGTCCACATCGTAGGACGACACGGGTCTACCTATTGACCGATTTGCCATATATCGGCTATGAGGTGTGACACGGTGGCCTCATGGGCAATCCGTTCGACACGTTGAAGAAGGCAGCCCACGCTGTTGCCGGTGCGCCCAGCCTCTTCACCGCGGCCCGTAGCGCGGGAGCCAGCACCTCCGCGGCAGCAGACGTGCTGGCTGCCTCCGCGGCCGCTCTCCAGATCGCCGCGTCCGCCAGCGATGGCACTCCCGGCCTCCAGAACGCCGTGCGCCACTTCATCTGGCAGGCCTACATCGCCGGTCGACACGGGGAAGGGGTCGCGCAGGCCGTGGCGCTCGCCCAGGAGGAGGCCCGCAGCACCCCGCGCGATACCGAGCTCGACCTGATCAACAACGCGGTCGGGCGGGCTTACGGCGCGGCGCACGCGGCCACCATCGGGCGCGGCTCATTGATCGATGCGCTGCACGCCCTGGTGCCGGTGGCGATAGGGAAATGGGACGCCGGCGAACTGATCTGGATCAAAGGCCACTGAGGGTCTCCGCGACGGCAGTGACGCCGGCCAGCACCTCGGCATAGCACGTCGACAGTGGGGAGAGACCGACGCGCAGGCCACCCGGGTCGCGATAGTCAGGGATGACGTCACGCT
>JARICB010000273.1 GCA_029264225.1 Nocardioides sp.
GTCATCATGCTCGCGGGCCTCCAGGGCGCGGGAAAGACGACCTTGGCGGCCAAGCTGGCGCTCTGGCTCAAGGAGCAGGGCAAGACCCCGATCCTGGTAGCCGCCGACCTGCAGCGTCCCAACGCCGTCCAGCAGCTCCAGGTCAACGGCGAGCGCGTCGGCGTACCCGTCTTCGCTCCCGAGCCCGGCAACGGGGTCGGCGACCCGGTCGGTGTGGCCAGGGCCTCGATCGAAGAGGCCAAGCGCAAGGTGCACGACGTCGTCATCATCGACACGGCCGGTCGTCTCGGTGTCGATGCCGACATGATGAAGCAGGCCGCCGACATCCGCGCCGCCGTGCAGCCCGACGAGGTGCTCTTCGTCGTCGACGCGATGATCGGTCAGGACGCGGTGACCACCGCTCAGCTCTTCCTCGACGGGGTTGGCTTCGACGGCGTCGTGCTGACCAAGCTCGACGGCGACGCCAGAGGCGGCGCGGCTCTCTCGATCGCCTCGATCACCGGCAAGCCGGTCATGTTCGCCTCGGCAGGGGAGAAGCCGACCGACTTCGACCTCTTCCACCCCGACCGGATGGCCTCGCGCATCCTCGACATGGGCGACATGCTTACCCTGATCGAGCAGGCCGAGAAGACCTTCGATTCTGAGCAGGCTGCCAAGGCAGCAGAGAAGCTCACCACCACCGGAGACTTCACCCTCGACGACTTCCTGGTCCAGATGCAGCAGCTGCGCAAGCTCGGCTCCATGTCGAAGATCATGGGGATGCTGCCCGGCATGGGTCAGTTCCGCGACCAGCTCGAGAACTTCGATGAGCGCGAGATCGACCGGATCCAAGCGATCATCCAGTCCATGACCCCCGCCGAGCGTGACAACCCCAAGGTGATCGATGGCTCCCGACGGGCCCGCATCGCGAAGGGGTCGGGTCGTGAGGTCTCCGACGTCAACCAGCTCGTCGACCGCTTCTTCGAGGCGCGCAAGATGATGCAGCAGATGATGCGCGGTGGTGGCGGCGGAATGCCCGGCATGCCGGGGCTGCCCGGTGCAGGTGGTAAGCGGAACAAGGCCAAGCAGCAGCCCAAGAAGGCCAAGGGAAAGCGGGCATCGGGCAATCCGGCCAAGGCGGCGCAGGAAGCCGCGGCTGCCAAGGCGGCGGCAGCGGAGAAGGGCACCAGCCCCTTCGGTCAACCCGGTGCAGAGGTCGACTACGAGAAGGCAGCCGCTGCGCTCGACCTCCCTACCGACTTCTCCAAGTTCCTCAAGTAGGGCTGCTCGTCGAGGCGGAGTTGTCGGATCCCTGCCCCGCAGTGCACGAGGCGGGGTAAGTTCCCGCCATGTGGAAGGGACCCAGGAGCTTCGCCAAGCGACTCCTGGACCAGGTGGAGTTGACCGGAACCCTGCCGGTCGGCTCGGCTGCGGTTTTTGCCGGTTTCGTCGTCGCTGACCCGCTCCTGCTGACCTGGGTAGGTCCTGGCCGTGAACTGTCGCAGTGGTATGTGGCGGGGCTGGTGCTCATCGCTGTCACTACGGTGATAGGCGTCCTTGTGCGCCCGTCCAGCAGCGGCTGGGTGATCGGCATGTGCATGATCAACCTGATGGCTCTGGGGCTGATGCGGACAGTTCCCGAAAGCATGATCGAGGTCTGTTTCGCGTTGCCGGCCCTCTATCTGGCCAACCGCTTCGCCATGAGCGGCACCGTGATCGCCTCGGTTGCAGTGGTGCCGGCAGTGCTGCTGCCGACGTGGCTGATTGCCGAACACCCGCCGGGCGACGCGGTGTCGGTGGTCATGAGCATCCTGCTGGTGGTGGCCGTGTCGCTGCATGTAGGGGTAGGCGAGGAGGTGCGCCGCACCGTGCGCGCCAAGTTGATCGATGCCAGGCGACTGCAGGAAGGAATCTTGAATTCCGTCGAGGTCGGGCTCGCCGTCGTCGGTCGCGACGGCGCCTGGAAGGCTCTCAATCCGCGCCAACTCGAGCTCGGGGCGCTTGCCTACCCGCGGGGGAGCATAGGCAGGGTCGGACAGCACGGGTTCATCTACGCCGAGGACGGTGTCTCCGCCCTGGACCCTGATCAGATGCCGTCGGCCCGGGCCTTCCGAGGCGAGGAATTCGCCGGCGTGCTGATCTGGGTGGGCGAGGACCCCGAGACCCGGCGGGCGCTGCACAGTTCGAGCCGGGTGCTTCGAAACGCCCAAGGGAAGTTCGAGAGCGCGGTGGTCGCCTACGCCGACGTCACCACCCTGCTTGACGCGATCCGGGTCCGAGACGATTTCGTCAACTCGGTCTCGCACGAACTGCGCACTCCGCTGACCTCGATCCTCGGATACGCCGAGGTGGCGTGCGACGACGACGCGACACCGGAAGTGATGCGCTCATCATTGAAGCGGGTGCAACGCAATGCCGACCGGCTCAATCGTCTGGTCGGCGACCTGTTGGACACCAACCAGCAGCAGAATGGTCTGGCATTGGTCACCGGACGGGTCGACCTGTCCAGCGTCGTGGCACTCAGCGTGACCTACGCAGACGAGGCGACGTCCGCGGCCGACCTCGACCTGGTCGTCGAGCGGAACGACCCGATCTGGGTCGAGGCCGACGCGCTTCGACTCGAACAGGTGCTGACCAACCTGATCTCGAATGCGGTCAAGTACACCCCGGCCGGTGGGCGGGTTGCCATCTCCTTGACCCGGACCGACGATCAGGCCGTGCTTACCGTGGCCGATACCGGGGTCGGGATCGCGGCGGAGGACCTGCAGGCGGTCTTCAACCGGTTCTACCGGGCGCGGAACGTGCAGGAAGGACATATTGCCGGCGTCGGACTGGGCCTTGCCATCGTGCACCAGATCGTGACGGCACACGGCGGCGACATCGACGTCGAGAGTGCCGTCGGCATCGGGAGCACGTTCCGGGTGCGGTTGCCCCTCGCCGAGCCCACCGACTGACGACGTACGCTCGGCGACATGGCTCGCGCCCCCCGCTCCGTGCTCGTCGTGGATGCCGCGAACGTCGTCGGGTCGGTGCCTGATGGCTGGTGGAAGGACCGCGCCGGCGCGGCTCGGCGCCTGCACGAACGACTCCTGGTCGCGGACACGTCCTATGACGTCATCGTGCTGGTCCTGGAAGGTGGCGCCAAGGGTGGTGTCCGGGTCGGGCGTGATCAGCATGTGCGCACCGTCCACGCGCCCCGTGACGGCGACACCGTGGTGTTGATCAGTGCCGACCAGATGCTGCGTGCGCGGTGTGAAGGACTGGGTGCGCGGGCCATGAGCCCGTCGTGGTTGCTCGACCAGATGCGAGGCTAGTTCCGATCACGGTGGTCATCGCCGGACTGCGGGGAGACTCGTCCCCCTCCACCCGTGCACGAATCAGATCCGAACCGTCCGTACAAGGAGTAGGCATGTCCGCGCTGAAGTTCTCCGGTCCCGTTCTTCCCGACGGCGAGATCCGACACCTCTACGTGGCGGAGGGCAGGCTCACCTTCGATCCGCCCCGCGGTGCCGAGGCAGCAGTCGAGGGCTGGATCGTCCCGGGGTTGGTCGACGCCCACTGCCACCTCGGCCTCGACGAGGCCGGTGCGGTAGATCGTGAGGAGACCGAGCAGCAGGCCATCGAGGACCGCAACGCAGGCGCGCTGCTGATCCGCGACTGCGGCTCCGCGGCCGACACCCGGTGGATCCACGATCGCGACGACCTGCCCCGGCTGGTGCGCTGCGGTCGGCACATCGCCGCGACCAAGCGCTACATCCGCAACTACGCCCACGAGGTGCAGCCCGAGGACCTGGCCGCCTACGCCACCCAAGAGGCGCGCAACGGTGATGGCTGGATCAAGCTGGTGGGCGACTGGATCAGCCGCGAATCGGGCGACCTGGCCCCCTCGTTCCCTGCCGAGGCGTTCGCTGCGGCGATCGCAGCCGCCCACGCGGAGGGAGCAAAGGTCACTGCGCACTGCTTAGGGCCGGACGTGCTGCCGGGACTGATCAACGCCGGGATCGACTGCATCGAGCACGGCACCGGCCTCTCTGAGGACCTGATCGAGTCGATGGTGGCCGCCGGCACCGCTCTGGTGCCGACGATCATGCAGCTCGACAAGTTCCCCGAGCACGCCTCCGCAGGTCAGGAGCGGTTCCCCGACTACGCCGCCACCATGGTCGACCTCTACGCCCGGATGCCGCGAACGATCATGGCGGCCTACGACGCGGGAGTGCCGATCTTCGCCGGCTCCGACGGCGGCGGGCTCAGCCGGCACGGCAACATCGCCGGCGAGGTGGCAGCCCTCCACCGGATCGGGATCCCGGCCGCCGATGCCCTTGCCGCTGCCAGCTGGCGAGCCCGGGACTGGCTGGGCTTCGACGGCTTGACCGAGGGAGCCTCGGCCGACTTCGTGGTCTACCCCCGCGACCCGCGTACCGACCTGTCGGTGCTGCGCACCCCACTCGCCGTCGTACTGCGCGGCCGGGTGGTCGCTTGATCCGTACGGCCGTGAAACCCCGTTGCGGCCCGACAACGCGGTCGGAAAGGATCGCTGCATGAGCACCCTCGAGGACTTTTCCCACCCCTCGGTCTGCACGTAAGTGCCGGCGCGCTGGAGTTGCGGGGGCTGACCGACGACGTGCTCGTCGAGCTGTGCGACCTGGCCGAGCAGGGCATCCACGACCCCGACGCGATGCCGTTCCTGTTTCCCTGGAGCGCCGCTCCGCGCGGCGAACTTGCCCGCAACACCGCCGCCTACCACTGGCGGGTCCGGGCCGGCTTCTCACCGCAGTCCTGGGACCTCCAGCTAGCCGCCTTCTACGAGGGTGAGCTGGTCGGCGCCCAGGGCGTCTCGACCGCCAACTTCCTCATCACTCGCACCGGTGAGACCGGGTCGTGGCTGGGGCGCGCCTTTCACGGCCGCGGGATCGGGACGGCCATACGCCGGGCCATATGCACCCTTGCTTTTGACCACCTGGGCTTCGAGGAGGTCACCTCCGGGGCGTTCCTTGACAACCCGGCGTCGCTGGCGGTCTCGCGCAAGGTCGGCTACCGCCCCAACGGGGTGACCCGGATGAAGCGACGCGAAGGCGAGCTGGCGCTCAACCAGTCTCTGGTGCTGAGCCCCGGTGACTTCATCCGCGGTGCTGATCGCGTCACCGTGACCGGCGCGGAGTCGGTTCGGCGCTTCATCGGGCTCGGCTGAACAGTTCCCGTGGTGGCCGATTGGGCGCCGTACTCCCGGCTCTGGCAGAATGTCGCGCTGAGTCGCACCAGCGGACGGACCCTCTCATCCGGCCGCCGGGGCGCACCCCGAGGAGTCAGACCCGGTCCCCACCTGGTGTGTGACCCTTCACCCACTTCCACTCGCAAGGAGACACCACAAACGTGGCCGTCAAGATTCGTTTGAAGCGCCTGGGCAAGATCCGGGTCCCGCAATACCGCATCGTCGTCGTCGACTCCCGCAAGAAGCGTGACGGCCGCGTGCTCGAAGAGATCGGCAAGTACCACCCCAAGGAGGAGCCCTCGCTGATCAGCGTCGTCTCCGACCGGGCGCAGTACTGGCTCAGCGTGGGCGCCCAGCCCTCCGACGCCGTCGCCGTCCTCCTCAAGATCACCGGTGACTGGCAGAAGTTCAAGGGCCTCCCGGGGACCGAGGGCACGCTGAAGGTCAAGGAGCCGAAGCGCGACAAG
>JARICB010000290.1 GCA_029264225.1 Nocardioides sp.
GCATCGAGAGGGCGAAGTCGTCGGTGCCTGGACCGGACTCCCGCAGCTTCTTCCAGTCTCCGGCGGGGTTGGTCTCGCAGTGGTGCCCGAGGCCGGCGTTGACCCCGATGATGCGGTTCGGCGACACCAGGGCCATCTTGAGCTTGGTCAGGGCAGGGAGGTCGAGGTCTTTCATCGCTTGCGCGATGAGTCCGACCATCTGCTCGATCGCGCGCTGGACGTCCTCGTCGCTGTCGCCGTCGAGCAGGGAGAGCAGCAGTACGTAGAGGAACTCCGTGTCCGTCGTGCCCCGCATCTGCTTCAGGTATCTGTCCTCGCAATGCTGCAGCAGCTCCCTCTGCAGGAGCATCCAGTTCGGGAGGTCGCCGTTCTGAGCGATGATCCAAGGGGTCTCGTCGAAGGAGAATGGGTGGCAGTTCTCATCGACCATGACGACTTTCGAGTCGTAGCTCGCTGCGCGTACGTGGCCGAGCATGGTGCTCGCGTGGAGGCTCGGGATGATGTGCACTGCGTTGTCGTCGTAGAACGCGGCCATGGGCCGGCGATAGATGAACGGGTCCTCGGGCTTGCGCAGGTGCTCGCTCCAGGCACCGAATCCCCAGCCTGCCAGCTGCAGGTCCGGGTAGTGCTCAGGGTCGAGAGCCTGGTTGACCAGGCTGTTCGACGGCGTTAGCAGCAGGCTCTCGAGCGGGGTCTCGGGCCCGATGTAGGCGAGCACTCGGCACATATGGTTCCTTCGCTGGCGGGAGGTGTCGCGGTCGGTGTCCACGAGCGTCGCCACCCTAGGGGCGAGCCGGGTCAGCGCGGGGGAGAGCCCAGTCGCGTCCGGTGGGCAACCGCAATAGAGAGCGACCCACCGGATACCTGGACCGAGTCTGGCCAGACACCGGCCCTGTGAAAAGTGGCTAGTAGCCGCAAGTCGGGCGAGTCGACCTAAGGCTCTTCGATGGGTAGCCGCGCGGAACATGACGAGGCACGCGGGTACGTGAGCGGGGGAATGGGGTCGAAGCTGGACTCAGTCCGGCGACGAGGTGGGGGTTTGTGACGAATGGCCAACGATGCCTGCTTCGTAGGCATACACGATCGCCTGGGCCCGGGTCTCGATCGAGAGCTTGGCCAGGATCCGGGATACATGTGTCTTGACCGTGGTCTCGGAGATGTGGAGGCGGCGGCCGATCGTCGCGTTGTTGGCACCCGACGCCAGCTCGAGCAGCAGTGCCTGTTCACGAGGTGTGAGCGTCGCTAGCGCTCCTCGGTCGCGGAGCGGTCGAGGAGCGAAGTTTTGGACCATCCGGGCCGTGACGCGCGGGTCGAACAGGCTCAAGCCCTCGTGCGCGGCACGCACGACCGCGATCAGCCGCTCCTCGGGGGCATCCTTGAGTAGGAACCCGTACGCGCCCGCCTGGAGCGCGTCGTACACATGCTGGTCGAGATCGAATGAGGTCAACATGACCACCGCGGGCGGGTTCGGCACCGTTCGAAGCCGCTGGGTAGTTTCGATGCCGTCCATCCTCGGCATGCGCACGTCCACGAGGGCGACATCGACTCTCTGCGCGGATGCGGCAACCAATGCGTCGATCCCATCGCCTGCCTCAGCGACCACTTCGATGTCGGGCGCGGCGTTGAGGATTGCCCTCAGCCCGATCCGGACCAGCCGCTCGTCGTCGACCAGGAGCACCCGGATGGTCATGCGGGACCCATGATCGGCAGGCGTGCGCTCACGGTGAACCCTCCGTCTGGTCGGCCACCTGCGTCCAGAGTTCCCCCGAGAAGAGCGACCCGTTCACGCATCCCGAGCAAGCCGTGGCCACCGCTGGGCGTGGGACTAGCAGGTCCGTCGTCGTCGATGTCGACCACGAGCTCGGCCGGGCCCCAGGTCACGACAACCAGGGCTGATCGCGCCGCCGAGTGCCGCATCACGTTGGTCAGCGACTCCTGCGTGACCCTGTAAGCGGTGAGTCCAAGACTGGCGCTGACCGCCTGCATTGTGCCGTGCGTCTGCAGCCGAACGTCGAGCCCACCGCGCCGCGTGCGTTCGACCAGGTCGGTGATGTCCCTGACGCCCGGCTGAGGAGACCGGTCCGGCTGATTCGAGGGGTCCTCATCGCTATCGAGCTCAAGGAGAAGGCGTACGTCGGCCAACGCGCGGGTGCCCACGGCTTCGACGTCTCGCAGCGCCTCCAACCCCAGTTCGGGGTTCAGGCGGTGCTCGTGCACCCCACCACGCGCGCGGAGGACCATCACCGAGATCGAGTGCCCGAGGACGTCGTGCAGTTCTCGTGCAAGCCGTGCGCGCTCGGTGTCCACCGCCTGCCGTGCCCGCTCGTCCGATGCCCGGAGGGCGTCCTCGGCAAGCGTTGCCGACGAGTCCGACCGGTCGACCTGCAGACGCACGGCAGCGGCCACAGCCCACGACATCGCGACGTAGACGCAATTCGCGATAACGGCACCGGCGGTGCCGTACCTCGTGTCGAGCGATCCCTGAACGCACAGAATCGTGACAGATGCGACGCCCGCCACAGCCGATCCCAGCCACGTCCGCGGCCCGAGCGCCGCGACGTAGGTGGCCACCAAGAACGCCGAGATCCCCTGAGCCAGCAGCTGCGGCCCTTGGTAGAACGGCGTGCCCAACGCGAAGACGAGCTGGATGGAGAGACCGATCACCACGGGGGCCCGGCGGCGCCACACGAGGGGAACGGTAGTGGCCAACACCCAGGCGTACACAGGGACGACGTCACCACTCGAGTTCGCTGCGAACTGCGCCACTGCCCCGGCGGCCAACGCCGTGCCGAGGAGGGCATCACCCCAGCGCGCGTCGATCCCTGGCGACATCATTCATTCAGCGTAGGGCCGCACGCCCGCAACGGCATCCCTCGAAAGTTGCAGGCACGCTGCTCGTATCCATCGATCGTCGGACCCGGTGCCAGTCTCGCGGGCGACGACACAGACCTCGCGGCTGCCTAGCGTCGACGGTAGACGAAAACCACTCGACAGGAGCACGCCATGCCCACGATCTCGCCATCGAATCGCACTACCGACAAGGTCAGTGGACTGCCTCAGCGTCGCCGTCGCTGGGCCAGCGGACTGCTGGTCCTGGGCGGTCTGAGCCTTGCTGCGTCCCAGGTCGTGCAACCAAGAGGTGACGGCGACGTCTTCGCGCTCTCGCTCGCGGAACACTCGACCGCGTGGACGGCGTGGGGTCTGCTGATCATGGCCAGCGGAATGCTGCAACTGCCGGCCGTGGTCGTCTTCCGCTCATCCGTCATCACTGGCCGGGGTGCCCGGCTCACGGCAGTCGGTGCGACCCTCACGTTCGTCGCGCTCGTCGCCCTGTTTGCGTTCGGAGCAGAGCACGCCTCGCTGGCGACACTCGTCGGCTCCACGCCGGTAGCTCCCGAGGTGCTCACGGCCTTCGAGCGCCTGGACGCAGCACCAAGTCTCGGTATCACTGCGATCCTCGGGCTCTTCGGTTTCCATCTCGGTTGGACGTTGCTGCTCGCCGGACTGGGTCGCGCTGGTCGCGTGCCAGCGCCGCTCGCGGTGGTGGGCTGTGCGGCGATCTTCCTCTCGTTGTTCGGCGCACTCCTCGGGTCGTCGGTGAGGTAGCCCTGTTCCTCATTGCGTCTATGAGTCTCATGGCTGTTGGCCTCACCCAATGGACGCAAACCGCCACGCCTGTTCAGCGACCCGGCCGTCAACGCACAGTCGCGGGTACGTCTTACGACTCTGTCCGTTAGGTGCTTTGGACTGGTCGGTCTGCGGAATGCGCAATGAGGCGTTCGGCGAGGTTGCCGAGGAACCGGTTCAAGTAGGCACGCCAGAGCAAGCCGGTGCCGGGAATCCGCTCGATGAACTGACCGCTCCAGGTCACGGTCAAGCCGCCGATGTCGCTGGGGGTCAGCCGCACGGTCGCCTCGTAGTCCCGAACTGGCCAGCGGGCAGGTATTCGATAGCCGTGCGTGGTGGGCCGGTCATCCACGGTGATCACTTCGGCCGCCTTGAATCGAGGCGTGCCTACCAATCGGGTGCGGCCGACGAACGTCTCGTTGGCGCCGGGAGGTGCGTCTGCCTGCCAGCCTGAAAAAGTGATGGGCTGTCCAGCCCACTGTGCCCACGAGTCCGCGTCGCGGATGAGATTGAATGCTGTCATTGCGTCACCACTGCCGTGACGCTGAACTGAGAATCTGTAGGTCTTGGCCATGAGGTTGACTCCTGGTCGGCGGTCTTTGCTCAGCGAGCATAACGGAACAGCGTTCTATTAAGGGAGATTTGGTGAACGGTTCCTTCAGTCGAGCCAGGACCCCTGCCCAGCGCGCTGCGCGCAGTGATGCGATCCTCGCCGCAGCTCGGGAGCTCGTCGAAGCGAGGCCCGTCTCGGAGATCAGCCTTCGCGCGATTGCAGCGGGAGCTGGGCTGGCACCGAGCGGCGTTCTGCGTCACGGCGGATCGCGCGAGGAGATCCTCTTGGACTTAATGGATAAGGAGTACGGGGGCTGGCTGGCCGAACTCAGGGCCGACCTTCGCATCGAGGTCACCGGCAAGGTTCCAGTCGTGGCCGGGGTGGCGGATACTGCGGCAGCGATTGCCCTGTCCCTGGATCGGCGCCCTGCGTTGATGGTCTTGATCGAGAACTCGCCGGAGCTTTTGCGCCACGTTTCGCCCGAGACTCGCGCGCTCAATCAAGGTCTTCGCAATCAGCAGGAACTGGCATACATCGTCGAGCAGGCGGTTGGTACCGAACTCAGGTCGGAGGATCGGCCACTGCTGGTGGCCGGACTGCACGCCTCGGTCGCCGGGGCGGCTGCGTGGAGCCGCCAGAGTATTTTCTTCTCCAGCCCGATGGAGGCCATACGCGATCTGCTTTCGATCCAGCTCGATGGTCTCGTGGTTCGCGCGCTGCGGGCTCTGGAATAGACGGCCGTTCGGCATGGAGCCAACCCCTTCCTGACTATTCGGCGAGGCTTATCCCAAGCAAGGGTGACAACGCGTCTTCAGCGCCGTGAGCGACCGCGAGAGCGCTTGAAGATCTTGACCGCCCTCGAGAAAGACCACCTAATCGGACACAGGACCGCTCCCACTGGAGAGGCGTTGACGAAGAACGAGTCACTTTGCCGCGATTGCCCGTGGCCTGTTGCGTAGGTGAGTCATCCCTCGTTGGCGGCTTCGACGACGTAGGCGTCGTGGTCGGAGATCCTGGTGTCACCCACGAAGGCTCGATGCCGTTGGGTGTCGCTGACGACCCAGGAGTTAGGGACGGCGATGTGGTCGATGCTGAGGAAGCCATCGATCTGGTGTGGCAAATGGGCTGTAGGCACG
>JARICB010000298.1 GCA_029264225.1 Nocardioides sp.
ACCGCCGGCCAACGAGGAGGCATTCTGCGAGTCGGCGGAGGCCGATTCGTTGCTGGCCGAGCAGCCGCTCAAGGTGGCGGCGAGAGCGAGGGCTGCGGCACCCGGGATGAGCCTCTGACGCATCGACGTACGAGTCACTTCAGGTCTCCTGAACATCCGATGTTGGCTGACACCGGTGAACGTAGGCGCGCCAAGTGACCACCTACGGCGGCCTGGGTGAACGCCGGGTGAACTCGAACCGGCACTCCGGCGACGTCTCCTTCCCGGACGACGTTGCGAGCCGGCCCGGCCTGCTCAGGGCTGGTATCGCTCCGTCGCGACAACGGCGCCGGCGCGGTGGTGGACGACCAACGCCTCCGCCGGGTGCAGCCTCACCGGCTCGACACCCATCGCTGCGAACACGATCGGGAGCACTGGCCGGTGGGTGCACAGCACAGTGCTCGAACCGGTCGAGAGCAGTGCCTCGACGAGGTCGCCGATCGTCCGGGCGCAGGCCCCTTCCTCGCTCAGTTCGTCGTAGGAATGAAGCGGCCATCCCGTCGCGTGGACGTAGGGCGTGACGGTTGCCACGCAGCGCACGCTTGATGAGGAATGGATGGCGACCGCGCCGAAGGACGCCAACAGCGCAACCAGCCGCTGCGCCTGGGCGCGACCTTCGTCGGTAAGCGGGCGCCGTCGGTCCTCTCCGATCCAGGACCCGCGCGGCAGGGCAGCGCCATGGCGCAGCACGACCAGCGCCTGGGTCTTGTGCCGCAACGGGCGGGCCCGGGCCAGTGTTTCGGCGTCGTAGGGATAGGTAAGTCGGGCCGCAGCCTCGGCCCAGGGAACCCACTCCACGGCGTCGATCTCGTCGTTGGCCAGATAGCCGGAGACATCGTCATCGCCTCGGACCCGACCCAGCCAGTAGTCGACCGACTTGGCGCGGGCCTTGGCGATCTCGTAGTGCTGAGTCGGCAGCCGCGGTCCGAGCCGGACGGCGAGACCGGTCTCTTCGGCCACCTCCCGAACGGCGGCGGCAACTTCGTGCTCGTCGCGATCGAGCTTGCCCTTGGGGAAGGACCAGTCGTTGTAGCGAGGGCGATGCACGAGCAGTACGTCGCCGCCCTTGCGGGTGACCACGGCGCCGGCAGCGCGCACGTCCGGAGTCGGCATGGACCTAGTCTCACACCGCCAGCAGGTCAGAGTGTGTCGTGAGCGGGCGGCGACGGTGCCACGCCGAGCAGTCGGTCGATCTCCTCGGTGGTGAGGTGCTCCTCGGCCTCGCTCGCCGCAATGATCAGCGTCGTGGTCAACTCGACCTCGCCGAGCAAGTCATCGTCTTCAAGCGTCACGTCGAACTGATCATGCACGGCACACCTCCTGTTCGACGTCGAGACTGAACCATGCCCGTTCGGCCGTTCATCCAAACCAACTACATCCTAGGTTTAACCCAAAAGGATCAGATCTGGCCCCAACGGCAACGAGGCCCCACCCAGAAGGGTGAGACCTCGTTGACTTGAAGACCTAGACAGGTGCTGTCCGGGTTTCGCGTTGTCCGAATCAGACGGCGCGAACGTTCTCCGCCTGCGGGCCCTTGGGACCCTGCGTGACGTCGAACTCGACCTTCTGGTTCTCATCCAGCGACTTGTAGCCGTTGGACTGGATGGCGCTGTAGTGCACGAACACGTCGTCGCCGCCGTCCTCCTGCGCAATGAAGCCGAAACCCTTCTCGGCGTTGAACCACTTCACGGTGCCTTGAGCCATTGCTCTGATACTCCTGTAATCGGGCGAAAGATCGTCACTTCAACGATCCCGCATCAAGTGCGGTGACACGTCGCTCCGACTCACGGGCTGGCAGGCCCGAAGTAGAAACGCCGTTGGATCACAAACTCCGCGGGCGTCTACCTGCTGGAACTTGCACCTGTTGCAAAGGAGACTGTAGCAACTGATACCCCAATCGAGCCCTTTCCCGACGACCCAATCTGGAAGAGACCCCCAACCGGGGCTCGAACGGGGGCTGTTCAAGGGGTCGGAGGCGCCAAGGACGCCCCCCCTCGGGGGCAAGACTGGTGGGCCCTGTCGGGCTCGAACCGACGACCAGCGGATTAAAAGTCCGACGCTCTACCAACTGAGCTAAGGGCCCCGCGGAGCACCCTATCGAGGACCGTGGGCACAGGTGCGGGGTGTCGGCTCATCGGGCACGGGCGACCTCTAGGCTTCCGGCCATGAGTGGCTACGAGTTCGACGATGCGACCGCCGAGGAGATCGAGGCCGAGAGTGCGACGTACGGGCCGATCGCCCATGCCACCCGCAGACTGGCTGACCTCAGCATCCGGACCCAGGTCTCCTCGGAGGCCGCCGCTCGCGCCCATGAGCATCTCGAGGCGGCGATCGCTCTGCTCGAGACCGACCTCGCCGACGGTCCCTACGGGCTGAAGCACTCCAGCCTCGGGATCACCAGGGCCTGGGGCAATGCCGTCGTGGGACTGCGCAATCCGATCGCCCCGCCGCTGAACATCGTCCACGGCGACGGGATGGTGTGGTCCGACTTCGCACTGACGGCCGCCTACGAAGGTCCGCCCAGTCTGGTCCACGGCGGTGTGTCCGCACTGATCCTCGACCAACTCCTGGGTGAGGCCGCCTCGGCGGCCGGCAAACCGGGCATGACCGGCACCCTGACCCTGCGTTATCGCCGCGCCACGCCGCTGGGAGCGCTCCGCGCCGAGGCGCGCGTCGACCGGGCAGAGGGCATCAAGACCTACGTCGTAGGCCACATCGCCGACGCCGAGGGTGTGTGCGTGGAGGCCGAAGGTGTGTTCATCCTGCCCAGGTGGGCGCGCGGCGAGGAGACGCCGGAGCGTTTCGAGTAGACGCCCCCACCGGATCAGTGGTCGCTCGGCACGCCCCGAGCACCACTGTCGGTCAAGCGGGCCTGCTCAAGCGCGAGGGCTTCCAGTTCTTGACGTCGCGCCTCCTCACGCGCCTCACGCGCGGCGTCGTAGGCACCGGGCGCTGACACCAGATCGGTGGCGCCGCGGTGCAATCGGGCCAGTGCTGCACGGGCGAAGATCTGCTGCTCGGTGGTGGTGCGCTCGGAGTGTCCGCGCCCCAGGAACGAGACCAGCCAGTGCATGAGAGCAGTAAGGCGGCTCTTGAAGCCAGTGATGTAGAAGAGGTGGACAGCCAGCCACATGAACCAGGCGAGC
>JARICB010000396.1 GCA_029264225.1 Nocardioides sp.
ATGTCTGGCAGCGCCGCTACCTTCTGCCCTTCGAAGGTGAAGTTGGCGTCGGGACCTTCCCCGTCGACGTCGACGAGCACGATCTGGCCCGGACCAACCTCTCCGAAGAGCATCTTCTCCGACAGCACGTCTTCGATCTCACGCTGGATGGTGCGGCGCAACGGACGTGCACCCAGGACCGGATCGAAGCCGCGCGTGGCCAACAGCCGCTTCGCCGGCGTAGTGAGCTCGAGCGACATGTCGCGGTCCTTGAGCCGAAGCTCGACTCCGGCGACCATGTTGTCGACCATGGAGACGATCTGCTCCTGCGACAGCGGCGGGAACACGATGATCTCGTCCACGCGGTTGAGGAACTCGGGACGGAAGTGCTGCTTGAGCTCCTCCGAGACCTTGTTCTTCATCCGGTCGTAGGAGCCGGCGGCGTCACCCGTCTGCGCGAACCCGAGGTTGACGCCCTTGGCGATGTCGCGGGTGCCGAGGTTGGTGGTCATGATGATGACGGTGTTCTTGAAGTCGATCACCCGACCCTGCGAGTCGGTCAGGCGACCCTCCTCGAGGATCTGGAGCAGGCTGTTGAAGATGTCGGGGTGAGCCTTCTCGACCTCGTCGAAGAGCACCACGGAGAACGGCTTGCGGCGCACCTTCTCGGTGAGCTGCCCGCCCTCTTCGTAGCCGACGTAACCGGGAGGCGAACCGAAGAGCCGCGAGACGGTGTGCTTCTCACCGTATTCACTCATGTCGAGCTGGATCAGCGCGTCCTCGTCGCCGAAGAGGAACTCGGCCAGCGTCTTCGACAGCCACGTCTTACCGACACCGGACGGACCGGCGAAGATGAACGATCCACCTGGACGCTTGGGGTCCTTCATGCCGGCGCGGGTACGGCGGATGGCGCGCGAGATGGCCTTGACGGCCTCCTCCTGACCGATGACGCGCTTGTGGAGCTCCTCCTCCATGTTGAGCAGCCGGGTCGACTCCTCTTCGGAGAGCTTCACGAGCGGGATACCGGTCGCCACGGCGAGTACCTCGGCGATCAGCTCCTCGTCGACCTCGGCGACCTCATCCATGTCGCCGGAGCGCCACTGGGTCTCGCGCTCGGTCTTGCGGGCGATGAGCTGCTTCTCCTCGTCGCGCAGGCGGGCCGCAGCCTCGAAGTCCTGCCCGTCGATGGCGCCTTCCTTGCGCTGGCGCACCTCGGCGATCTTGTCGTCGAACTCGCGCAGGTCGGCGGGCGCCGTCATCCGGCGGATGCGCAGCCGCGAGCCGGCCTCGTCGATGAGGTCGATGGCCTTGTCGGGCAGGAACCGGTCGGAGATGTAGCGGTCGGCCAGGGTCGCGGCCGAGACCAGCGCCTCGTCGGTGATGGTGACCCGGTGGTGCGCCTCGTAGCGATCGCGCAGCCCCTTGAGCATCTCGATGGTGTGGGCGATCGAGGGCTCCTGGACCTGGATCGGCTGGAAGCGGCGCTCCAGAGCGGCGTCCTTCTCCAGGTACTTGCGGTATTCGTCGAGGGTGGTGGCACCGATGGTCTGGAGCTCACCGCGGGCCAGCATCGGCTTGAGGATGCTCGCCGCGTCGATGGCGCCTTCGGCCGCACCGGCACCGACGAGGGTGTGGATCTCGTCGATGAACAGCACGATGTCACCGCGGGTACGGATCTCCTTGAGGACCTTCTTCAGCCGCTCCTCGAAGTCGCCGCGGTAGCGCGAGCCGGCGACCAGGGCGCCCAGGTCGAGGGTGTAGATCTGCTTGTCCTTGAGCGTCTCGGGCACGTTGCCCTTGACGATGTCCTGGGCCAGGCCCTCCACGATCGTCGTCTTGCCGACGCCGGGCTCGCCGATCAGGACCGGGTTGTTCTTCGTCCGCCGCGAGAGGATCTGCATGACCCGCTCGATCTCCTGCCCGCGCCCGATCACCGGGTCGAGCTTGCCCTCGCGCGCAGCCTGAGTCAGGTTGCGACCAAACTGGTCGAGCACGAGCGAACTGGAGGGCGCTTCAGCCCCCGCCCCGCTCGGGGAGGCGCCGGTCGCGGCCGACTCCTTGCCCTGGAAGCCCGACAGCAGCTGGATGACCTGCTGGCGGACACGGTTGAGGTCGGCGCCGAGCTTCTGCAGCACCTGGGCGGCCACTCCCTCACCCTCGCGGATCAGTCCGAGCAGGATGTGCTCGGTGCCGATGTAGGAGTGACCGAGCTGGAGCGCCTCGCGCAACGACAGCTCGAGCACCTTCTTGGCACGGGGAGTGAAGGGGATGTGCCCGGACGGGGCCTGCTGGCCCTGGCCGATGATCTCCTCGACCTGGGCGCGCACGGCCTCCAGGGAGATGTCGAGGGACTCCAGGGCCTTGGCTGCGACACCTTCGCCCTCGTGGATGAGACCGAGCAGGATGTGCTCGGTCCCGATGTAGTTGTGGGAGAGCATGCGGGCCTCTTCCTGGGCCAGCACGACAACTCGCCGGGCTCGGTCGGTGAACCGCTCGAACATGTGCGCTCCTCTGTGTCTGTGCGTCCGCGGCTCGCTCCCGAGGGTGCGGCGGACAATGGGCTCAACGCCCGACTCCACCCTACGTGTTCCCACCCACCGCGCCGAGACGTCCGCTGTCAGCGAACAAAGGCGGGTCAGGGCGATCGTTGGGCCATCAGCGGTCGATCAGTGGGCGGCGGCGTAGGCCTCTTGGATGGTCGCCGAGACGCGGCCCCGCTCGGAGACCTCCATGCCTTGGCTCCGGGCCCACTCGCGGATCTCCTTGGTGTTGCTGGCGGAGGTCGTTGCGGCCCGGCGTCCACGACGCGCACCGCCGCCGGCGCTCACCTTCCGGGCGTGGCCCACATAGCCGCTCAACGCCTCGCGAAGGGCCTGCGCGTGGGCGTCGTTGAGGTCGATCTCGTACGTCGCACCGTCGAGGCCGAAGGTGACGGTCTGATCGGCATCGCTGCCGTCGATGTCGTCGATCAGGATGATGTTGACCTTTTGCGCCATGAGGTGACCCTTCGCTTTTGTGGGGAAGAAGCTTTTCAAAGTAAAGGCCGACGATTCCGAAAGGGCAAGTCGTGGCTTCCCTGGCACATTACCTACACCCTAAAAAGGGCACGCTAGGCGTTGCGGTCGAAGACCAGGCGCAGTCCGCGCAGCGTGAGCCACGGAGAGTGTGCGGTGAAACACGGGCACTCGTCGAGGACCAGCGAGGCGAGATGGCCGGTCGCGATCACCTGCACTTCGCCGGGCGCGGCCCCGAGCTCGACGAGCATTCGCGCAACCATTCCCTCCACCTGGGCCGCTACACCAAAGATCATCCCGCTCTGCAAGGCCTCGACGGTGTTCTTGGCGATGACCGAGCGTGGGCGCTGGAGTTCGACCTTGCGCAGCTGTGCTCCGCGACGACCCAGGGCCTCCAACGACAGTTCGATTCCGGGGGCGATGGCGCCGCCGATGTATTGCCCGCTCGCACTCACCACATCGAACGTGGTCGCCGTACCACCGAAATCAACGACAATGGAAGGTCCGCCGAATTCATTGGCGACCGCCAGGGCATTGATGATCCGGTCGGTCCCGACCTCGCGAGGATTGTCCATCATTACCGGCACCCCGGTACGGATTCCTGGCTCGACCACGACACTGGGGATCGCCGAGAAATGCTGACCGAGCATGTCGCGCCATTCGTGCAGCACCGCCGGGACCGTCGAGCACACCGCGATGCCGCTTACCGTTGCGTCTGCCTCGGCCAGCAACCCGCGCACCAGCACGGCCCACTCATCACTCGTACGTCGCTCGTCACTCGAGACCCGCCAGTGCGCCACGACCTGCTCACCGTCGAGGAGTCCCAGGACGGTGTCGCTGTTACCGATGTCGGCGGCGAGGAGTGTCATTGCTCGATCAGGTCCATGCCGATGTCGAAGACCTTGACCGAGTGGGTCAGCGCCCCGACGGAGATGTAGTCGACGCCGGTCTCACCTACCTCGCGGGCCCGCTCGATACTCAGTCCGCCAGAGGCCTCCAGCACCGCTCGCCCGGCGTTGATGGCGACTGCTTCGGCCATCATCGGGGTGCTCATGTTGTCGAGCAGGATCCGATCGCAGCCCGCGTCGAGCAGCGCCCTCAACTCCTCGAGGTCGGTGACCTCGACCTCGACCGGCAGTCCGGGGTAGGCAGCCCGCACGGCGTCGAGGGCCGCCACCACTCCCCCGGCGGCGATGACGTGGTTGTCCTTGACCATCGCCATGTCGCACAGCGAGAAGCGGTGGTTGACCCCGCCTCCGCAGCGCACGGCGTACTTCTGGAGCGCCCGCCAGCCGGGCAGGGTCTTGCGAGTGTCGAGCACCTTGGCGTGGGTGCCGGCAAGGGTCATGACCCACTGCGACGTGGCCGTCGCCACCCCGGACAGGTGGCAGGCGAAGTTGAGGGCGGTGCGCTCAGCGGTGAGCAGTCCGCGGGTCGGTCCGGCCACCCGCATGACCACGTCACCGGCATGCACGCCGGTGCCGTCGGCGACCCGGTCGGTGATCTCGACGTCGTCGCCCAGCACGTAGTGGAAGACCAGAGCGGCGATCGCCAGACCGGCAACCACGCCCGGTTCCCGGGCTGCCCAGTCGGCGAGGCCGCGGGCGTCGAGGCCGATGGTGGCCGCACTGGTGGTGTCGTCGCCACCCTCGGGCAGATCCTCGGCGAGGGCTCGGACGATGTCGGTGTAGATCGTTGCTGGGTCGAGTCCGGCGTCGGCGATCTCGGTCAGGATCGCGGGCGGCAGTGCGTCGTACGGCGTGAACATCAGGCTGGTGGCCCTTCGACGGTCGAGGGATCGGTGGACGGCGCCGGCGTGAACTCCTGGATCAGGTGTCCCTCGACGAGCCGGCTGTCGATATGGCCGGCCTGCATCAGGTCGTCGCGCTCGGGGAAGTCTTCGCGCCAGTGCGAGCCACGGGTCTCCCGGCGCATCAGCGCGGCCTGCGCGAGCGCGGTACTGATGACGTGCAGGTTGGTCGTCTCCCAGCCATCGACACCGGGAGCCTCACCGTTGCCGATGCCGATGCCCTGCAACCAGGTGATCGCCTCGCTCAGCCCGTCGGCGGCCCGGAGCACACCGACACGGGTCGTCATCATGGCCTGCAGGTCGGCACGCTCGTGCCAGGCGACCAGTCCCGCACAGCGCTGGTCCTGGGCCGGGCTGGCCCACTCGCGCAGCTCACCGGGCAGCACGTCGGCGATCCGGCGGGAGAAGACCAGCCCCTCCAGCAGCGAGTTGGAGGCCAACCTGTTGGCCCCGTGGACGCCGCTGCACGCGGCCTCGCCAGTGGCGTAGAGGCCCGGCACGCCGGAGCGACCCTGGAGGTCGGTAGCCACCCCACCCGACGCGTAGTGCTGGGCGGGGGCGACGGGGATCAGCTCGGTCACTGGGTCGACGCCGTGCGCGCGACAGACACTGAGGATGGTCGGGAAGCGTTTCTCCCAGAACTCGGCACC
>JARICB010000418.1 GCA_029264225.1 Nocardioides sp.
CCGAGCGTTTCCTCTGGACCTGCACGGTGCTGACGACGCAGGCCGAGGATGCGCTCGGACACATTCACGATCGGATGCCCATGATGGTCGAAGCCGATCGGTGGAGTGAATGGCTCGACCCGCGCACTGCCGGAGAGCTGTCGCTGCTGGTGCCGGCCTCCCCAGGCAGGTTGGAGGCCTATCCGGTGGCATCCCTGGTCAGCAACGTCCGCAACAACGGGGCGGAGTTGGTCGAGCCACTACCGATCGAGGAGGTCACGTCGTGAGATCTCCGGTGCCGCGCAGCATTGCCACCGAGTACGGCGAGGGGCGCCTTCACCTGCACAGCGCCACGAGCCCCGTCGCCACCCTCCTCCTCAGCCACGGGGCCGGCCGGGGAGTGGATGCCCCCGACCTGATGGCGCTGGCCGATGCGCTGCCGGCCCAGGGCGTGAGTGTGATGCTCTTCGAGCAGCCGTGGCACGTGGCCGGCCGCAAGGTGGCCACGTCACCCGCAACGCTGGACAAGGCCCTGGTGGCGGCAGCCACCTTCCTCCCGGGCCGGACGCCGCTGGTCATCGGAGGTCGGTCGGCGGGAGCCAGGTCTGCGGCCCGCTGCGCCTCGTCGCTCGGTGCCCGTGGCGTGCTCGCCCTCTCGTTCCCGTTGCATCCGCCCGGTCACCCCGAGAAGTCCCGGGTTGACGAGTTGCGGGGTGCAGACGTGCCCATCCTGGTGATCCAGGGGGAACGGGACCCGATGGGTCGACCTGTCGAGTTCCCCGGTGACCTGGACCAGTTCGACCTCACCGTCATCCCGGATGCCGATCACGGCCTCAAGGTGCCCAAGCGGGCATTGCTGAGCCAGGAGGAGGCGCTGGCCATCGTGGTGGAGTCGACCCTGGAGTGGCTGGTACGCGAGATCGTCGGATGAGGACCGTGCGGGAATCAAGGCTGAGGGGAGGATGTTGAGACTGACGTGCTGGCAACCCGACGTCCCTCCATCGCGCTCGACGACAACGACGCAGCGGTAGTATGGGAAGCGATGACTGAATCCTTGTCCGAAGACCTGCTTGCGACCGAAACCGCCGCCGAGCGCTCGGCGCGGTTCGAGCGAGATGCCCTGCCGTTCCTGGACCAGCTCTACGGCGCCGCCATGCGGATGACCCGTAACCCCGCTGACGCCGAGGACCTCGTGCAGGAGACGTTTGCGAAGGCTTTCTCGGCCTTCCACCAGTTCAAGCCGGGGACCAACCTCAAGGCATGGCTCTACCGAATCCTGACCAACACCTACATCAACTCCTATCGCAAGAAGCAGCGCGAGCCGCTCCAGTCGATGGCCGAGGATGTGGAGGACTGGCAGCTGGCCCGTGCGGAGTCGCACAGCTCCGCAGGCCTGAAGTCTGCCGAGATGGAGGCGCTGGAACACCTCCCCGACTCAGAGGTGAAGGACGCCCTGCAACGACTGCCCGAGGAGTTCCGGCTTGCCGTCTACCTCGCCGACGTCGAGGGTTTCCCCTACAAGGAGATCGCCGAGATCATGAACAGCCCCATCGGCACCGTCATGTCGCGTCTGCATCGGGGCCGGCGCCAGCTGCGAGACATGCTCTCCGATCATGTGCGCGCCAACGATCTGCTGCCCAGTGGAGCCACCGATGGAGGGCGATCATGAGCGGGCACGACCACCTCGACCAGGACGGGTGCTTCGACTACCTCGAACGCATCGTCTTCCTGCTCGACAACGAGCTCGACGAGAGTGACTGCTCGGAGGTGCGCATCCACCTCGAGGAGTGCGGCCCCTGCTTGGAGAAGTATGACCTGCAGCGCACGGTGAAGCAGATCGTCGCCCGTTCGTGCTCGGAGGCGGCGCCGGACGGCCTGCTGGAGCGGGTGCGGATCCAGATCCGCGAAGTGCAGTTCCGCATCAGCGAGGGCTGAACCGGGGCGTTTCGGGGGGCGTGATTCGCGCCGTACGTCATCATGCGAGAAGATGTCCAATGCCCTGAACGGGCAACCCGTCAGGGCAATCGATCCACGGAGGACCATCATGGGCAAGACCGGACGCAAGCGTCGCGCTCGCAAGAAGAAGAACGCCAACCACGGCAAGCGCCCCAACGCCTGAGCACACCTGCTCCTACGCGCGAGACGAACCCCCGGACGCGTCCGGGGGTTCGCTGCATTTGGTGGTGGCGCTCAGATTCGTGCCAGGAACCGTTCGGCGTCCACGATGACCCTGGTGATCTCTCCGGCGGCCACCACCACGGCGTTCTTGGCGGTGCCGCCAGCGTGTCGGGCGGCGACGGAGAAGCGGTGGAGGCGACCGTCGACGTAGACGCTGGTGGCGCTCACCTCGACCACGGCACCTACCGGGGAAGCGGCCAGGTGTTCGAGCTGTACGCGCGTGCCGACGCTCGTCGAGTCTTCGGACAGCGCCGGTTCGATCGCCGTACACGTGGCAGCCTCGCACCACGCCAGCAACCGTGGGGTGCCGAGGACGGGCAGTGAGCCGCTGCCGACGGCCAGGGCGGTGTCGTCGGGAGTCACCGTGAAGGTGAGGGTGGCGGTGAAACTGGCATCGGTCATGGCAGGTTTCCAAGAGGTAGTCGATCAGGTGGACGCCGGGTGCGGGATCCCGGTCACGGTCTGGCTGGCGACGGCTCAGATTCCGAACGTGTTGCGCGGGTAGGGCGCGTTGACGTCGGTAATGATGTTCACCAGGTAGGGCACGCCGGAGGCGAAGGCGCGATCCAGTGCCGGGCCGATCTGACGTGGGTCGGTGACCTTCTCGCCGGCGCCGCCCAGCGACTTGACGACCTCGTCGTAGGCCGTCTGCTGGGCGAGGTCTGCGATCACGTCGTAGCCGTAGAGCATCTGCATGGGGCCCTTCTCCAGACCCCAGGCGGAGTTGTTGCCCGTGACCATGACGACCGGCAGGTGGTGTCGCACCAGCGTGTCGACATCCATCAGCGAGAAGCCTGCGGCGCCATCGCCCAGCAGGAGTGCTACCTGGGCACTTGGTCGGGCCAGTCGAGCGGCGATCGCCGATCCCAGCCCGGCACCGAGGCAGCCGAAGGGGCCGGGATCGAGCCAGCAGCCGGGTCGCTGCGGCTCGACGAACTTGCCGGCAAAGCTGACGAAGTCGCCGCCATCACCGATCACTACGGCGTCGTCGGCCAGTCGTGGCACCAGTTCGCCGTAGATGCGGGCCGGGTGGATCGGGTCAGCCTCGGCCGTCAGGAGTTCGGCGTCGCGTGCCGCGGCGACCTTGACCTGATCGCCGAGTTGGCTGGCCCACGCCGACCAGTCCGGCTTGCTCGAGGCACTCTGGACGGCCGACACCAGGGTGTCGAAGACGCAGGAGAGGTCGCCGCTGGCGGTGGCTGCCAGATCGGCGTGGGAGGCGAGCTGGTCGGGGGAGTCAGCGATGTGGACGACACGGGCCGGGGTGGTGTCGTCCTTGCCGCCGAAGATGCCGTAGCCCAGGCGGAAGTCGAGCGGAGTGCCCACCACGACGACCAGATCGGCGCCGGTGAGCGCCGATCCACGCGCCTTGGTGACCAGCAGCGGGTGAGCGCCGGGCAGGATGCCGCGACCCATGCCGTTGGTCAGCGTCGGGATGCCGAGCGCCTCCACCAGGCGGCGACCCGCCACCTCAGCGTGATCGCCCCAGACATCGGTACCCAGGATCAGGACGGGATGCCGGGATGCGGTGAGCAGGGCGGCGATCCTGGCCAGGTCGTCGCCGTCAGGCTCCACCACTGTGGCAGCAGCGCCGGTCGGCGCGGGGCCGGTGCCGGAATTGAAGAACTCGTCCATCGGGATGTCGACGTAGACCGGGCCCCGGTGTGAGGAGCGGGCCACGGTGAACGCATCGTCCATGCCGGCGGCGACGTCAGCGGCGGTGTGCAGGGTACGGGCCTGCTTGGTGATCGGGGTAACGATCGGCAGGTGGTCGATCTCCTGGAGTGCGCCGCTGCCCCAGCGGTTGGCGGGTGCGCGACCGCCAACGACGACCATGGGGGAGCCGGCGAACTGGGCCTGCGCCATGGCGGAGACACCGTTCGTCACTCCGGGGCCGGCAGTCAGCACCGCGAGGCCGGGGATCCGAGTCAGCTTCCCGGTCGCCTCCGCGGCGAAGGCTGCGGTCTGCTCGTGGCGCACGTCGAGCAGTCGCATGGGCGGATCGGCCTTCACTGCGCCGTCGTACATCGGGAACACGTGGGCGCCCGAGAGGGTGAACATGGTCTCCACGCCATGGGCACGGGCGACCGAGACTGCCAGTTCGCCACTGTGCCCCGTGATCTCTTCGCTCATGAAGCGCACGCTAGAGCATTTGCAAAATACGGGGCGGGGAATCTGTCAGGAACTGCTCCACGAAGAGTT
This sequence comes from Nocardioides sp., assembly GCA_029264225.1. GTDB lineage: Bacteria > Actinomycetota > Actinomycetes > Propionibacteriales > Nocardioidaceae > Nocardioides. The sequence goes on from JARICB010000418.1 coordinate 4,360, forward strand.
CGGCAACGACAAGAACGGGACGTTCGTGGCCTTGAGTGCCTCGATCAGGACCAGAATCATGTCGGGACGCACTTGGGGCGGGTTGCCCGCCAGGCTCAGTTGTAGGTGGAGGGCCCGCAGGAAGGCCTGGGCGTTGTTGGCGACGTGGTAGGGGTCGCGCTGTCCGGTGGCGGCGAACGGGTTGGCACCGTGGGCGATCCGGGCGATCCACGGTTCGAGCACCTTGAGGCTGACCACGTTGCGACGCAGAATCTGCATCGTCGCAGCTGCGATCCGGTCGGGTTCCCCAGCCAGCAGCAGGTCGGTCCCGTCCATCAGCAGCCGGTCGGCGAGCACGTCGAGCAGGACGGTGAGCTCGTTGGCGGCGAAGTGCGGAGATTGGGACAGGATTGCGATGGCGTCCGCGCCGTGGGCCATGGTGTGGGCCCAGCCCTTGCCCTCGACGTAGCCGCGGGTGTCCCGCTCGCGGAGATACCAGGTCGCTATCCGGTCGCCCCACTCGAAGACGCGCGGGCCGGACACCAGGTGATGCTCGTTGTTGCGGGCCAGGCACTCGCCCAGTGCCAGGGCGGAGAAGCTGCGGCGGAAGACGGTGTCGGTGCCCTGCTCGCCCAGGCCGACGTAGAGCCCCTCCGCCATGCCATCGGCCAACCCGGCCAGCAGGTCGTCGTAGACGCCCCGGCCGATCCAGGCGGAGAGTGCCGGGTAGGCCGTGCCATCGCGCTGCTCCGGGTCGGGGGAGCCCAGCATGGTGGTCAGTTCGGCCGTGAGGTCACCGAGGGGCCGGTCCGAGGGGACAGTTAGTCCCGTCTCGATGATTTCTCGCCAGTACCCGATTACCATGCCCGCCATCCTGCCAGTCAGTGATTCCAGGGGCGAGGGGCGTCCATTTCGTCGGTCGGTCCTAGGGTGTGGGGGTGTCATCCCGCCTCGAACTTGTGCGAGCCCATACCGATCTCGATGACGATGACGTGGCGTGGCTGCACCAACTGATGGCCGACTGGCAGATCATCGCCGACCTGTCGTTCGCCGATCTGGTGCTGTGGCTGCCCGACTGCGAGGGCAACGGCTACTGGGCCGGCGGGCAGATGCGTCCTACGACTGGGCCGACGGCGCTGCCCGATGACCTCCTGGGCACCTTCATCCCGGTCGGTCGCCGACGGATGATGGATGAGGCCTACGGATACGGCCGACTGGTGCGTGAGGGCGACCCTGAGTGGCGCGATGACGTCCCGGTGCGGGTCGAGGTCATCCCCGTACGTCGTGGTGGCCGGGTGATCGCGCTGGTGGCCCGCAACACCAACCTCCTCGGCGTACGCACCCCGAGCCGGCTCGAACTGTCCTACCTGCAGACCGCCGCGGAGCTCACCCAGATGATCGCTGGCGGCTGGTTCCCTCCTGCCGGACAGCGCAGCGACCATGCCGATTCGCCCCGAGTCGGCGACGGATTCCTGCGCCTGGATGCAGCCGGCCGAGTGGAGTACGCCAGCCCCAACGCGCTCTCGGTCTATCGCCGCCTGGGGCTCGACGGTGACCTGACCAACCTGGTGCTCGCCGACCTGACCAGAGACCTGGTTCCGCCCCGACGGCGTCCGGATGAGGAGACGCTGAGCGCGGTGCTCGGTGGGCGCGCCGACCGCGACATCGAGATCGCCACCGACGAGGTCGCCCTGATCGTTCGCAGCATCGCGCTGAGGCCGCTCGGGGAACGGATCGGAGCAGCCATCCTGCTGCGCGACGTGACCGAGCTTCGACGGCGCGACCGCGAACTTGTCACCAAGGACGCCACCATCAGGGAGATTCACCACCGGGTGAAGAACAATCTTCAGACCGTGGCCGCGTTGCTGCGTCTCCAGGCACGCCGAATGGACCAGCCGTCGGCACGTGCCGCACTGGAGGAGGCCGTCCGTCGCGTCGGCTCGATCGCCATCGTGCACGAGACGCTGAGTGAGTCCGGCGAGGAGCACGTCGACTTCGACGAGATCGCCGACCGGTTGGGCCGCATGGTGACCGACGTCAGCGGCATCGGCGGACGCGTGCATGTGCTACGTAAGGGGTCGTTCGGCGTCTTGGCCTCGGAATTGGCCACCACGTTGGCGACGGTGCTGACCGAGATATTGCAGAACTCGGTGGAACACGGCTACCCGAGCGACCAAGCCGAGGCGGAGGGCAGGATCGTGATCGCCGTGCGTCGCCGTGCAGCGCGACTACACGTCAGCATCGAGGACGACGGCGCCGGACTGCCGGCGGCCTTCGACCTGACCGCCTCGAGCAGCCTGGGTCTGTCCATCGTGCGCACTCTGGTCGAGTCCGAACTGAACGGCCAGATCGAGATCGGGACTGCGCAGCGCGGCCGGGGCGCCCGCGTTCAACTCGACGTGCCGCTGAGTTAGAGGACGCCGCCTAGGCGGTGCGGATACGGGCTCGGGCGTTGCGACGCTTGAGCGAGCGACGTTCATCCTCACTCAGGCCACCCCAGACGCCGTGGTCCTGGCCAGCCTCGAGTGCCCAGGCGAGGCACTGTTCGCGCACCTCGCAGCGTCGACACACCTGCTTGGCCTCCTCGATCTGGAGGATGGCCGGACCAGTGTTGCCGATCGGGAAGAACAACTCCGGGTCTTCGTCGAGGCAGGCAGAGCGCGAACGCCAATCCATGGGGTGTGGGATCCTCTTCATCATGTTCAGGCTGTGTGCGGGCAGTCAGCGGAGCCCGGGCGATCGTGTGCTGGACACGGTGTAAGAACACACTGTGTGAACTCATTCACGAGCGCCTCATAAGGGTGACAAGAAGTGGATCGATGCACAACCCCCTTCGATAGTCACTTCCGTCACAGCAGCCACCTCTTGACCTGCGGGGTTGACCCCTAGGCTGGTCCGGTGCTCACCGATCCCGCCGCTCCTGTCCCGCCCCCGCTCGTCGTAGCAGCCCTTGTGACAGCAGTCGAGGGCCTCTGCATCGTTGCCCTGGCCGTGTTCGAGGTGGTGAACCTCTCCGGTGAGCGAATCATGATGGGCCTGAGTACCGGACTGTTCTTCGCTGCGTACGGCGCGACGCTGATCGCCTGCGCCTGGCTGATCACCCGCGGGCAGACCCTGGCACGGGGCCCGATCCTGCTCGCACAACTGATCCAGCTCGGGATCGCCTGGAACGTTCGGGGCCAGGGGGCTGGCCTGATGGCCATCGCCCTGACCGGGGTCGCCCTGATCGTGATCGTGGGCATGCTGCACCCGGCCACCATCGCGGTGCTCAATCCGGAGTCCAAGATCGAGCGCGACTGATCCGTCGACTCAGTCCTGCTCGAGGGACGCCCGCAACTGGGTCAGCGTCTTGGCGAGCAGCCGCGATACGTGCATCTGCGAGACGCCGATCTCCGCGGCGATCTGCGACTGCGTCATGTTCTTGAAGAAACGCAGCAGCAGGATCCGCTTCTCCCGAGGGTCCAGGCCCTCCAGCAGCGGCTTGATCGACTCCCTGGCCTCGACGTAGGCCAGGTCC
>JARICB010000432.1 GCA_029264225.1 Nocardioides sp.
TCTCGCACGTGGAGTACCAGACGGAGAGCCGTCACTACGCTCACGTCGACTGCCCCGGACACGCGGACTACATCAAGAACATGATCACCGGTGCCGCGCAGATGGACGGCGCGATCCTGGTGGTTGCGGCTACCGATGGGCCGATGCCGCAGACGCGTGAGCACGTGCTGCTCGCCCGCCAGGTCGGCGTTCCCGCCCTGGTCGTGGCGCTCAACAAGTGCGACATGGTCGACGACGACGAGCTCATCGAGCTCGTCGAGATGGAGGTGCGCGAGCTCCTCTCCGAGTACGAGTTCCCGGGCGATGACATCCCCGTCGTTCGCGTGGCTGCCGCTCCGGCGCTGGCCGGCGACGCCAAGTGGGGCGACGCGGTTGCCGAGCTCATGCAGGCCATCGACGACTACATCCCGACCCCGGCACGTGAGACGGAGAAGCCGTTCCTCATGCCCGTCGAGGACGTCTTCACCATCACCGGTCGCGGCACGGTCATCACCGGCCGTATCGAGCGGGGCATCGTGAAGGTCAACGAGGAGGTCGAGATCATCGGCATCCGCGAGACCGCGCAGAAGTCCACGGTCACCGGTGTCGAGATGTTCCGCAAGCTCCTCGATGAGGGTCAGGCCGGCGAGAACGTCGGGCTGCTGCTTCGTGGCACCAAGCGCGAAGACATCGAGCGCGGCATGGTCGTCATCAAGCCGGGCACCTCGACTCCTCACACCAACTTCGAGGCGTCGGTCTACATCCTGAGCAAGGACGAGGGCGGCCGTCACACGCCGTTCTTCAACAACTACCGTCCCCAGTTCTACTTCCGTACGACTGACGTGACCGGTGTGGTGACCCTGCCCGAGGGCACCGAGATGGTCATGCCGGGTGACAACACCGAGATGTCGGTCGAGCTCATCCAGCCCATCGCCATGGATGACGGCCTGCGTTTCGCCATCCGCGAGGGTGGCCGCACCGTTGGTGCGGGACGTGTGACGAAGATCACGAAGTAACCAGTTTTCCGCACTGCGCCGCGGCGTAAGTGGGGCAACTGCCCAAGATGGCCCCGGACCTGGTCCGGGGCCATCTGCATTTGGCGACTTCCTCAGGGTTCGGCCATTACGCTCACCGTGTGCGACACGACGTGATCATCATTGGTGGAGGGGTTTCCGGGCTCGCCTGGGCCCGTGACCTGGCGCTGGCCGGCATGAAGCCGCTGGTCCTCGAAGCAGGGAACCGTTACGACAAACGGACCTATCCCCGCACCGAACTGGACGGCTCGGCCCAGCTCTACTGGGGTGGAGGTGTCGAGCTCACGCAAGATGCAGCGATCGGTATCTTGCGGCCCAAGGTCGTAGGCGGTGGATCGATCGTCAACCAGGCGCTCATGGACCGCTTCGACGACGTTGCCCTCGATGACTGGCGCGCCGACTCGGGCATCGACTGGTTCAGCGCTGACGGCATGGATGAGTGGTACACCCGGGCCGAGGCAGCGGTCGCGATCAACACCGTTCCCGAGGAGTATCGCAATCGCAACGCGGAGATCTTCGCTGAGGGGTTTCGGCGTAACGGCTACGTCTCCGCGCCGTTGCGTCGCGCCCAGAGTGATTGCCACTTCGAGGACGGCAACTCCTGCGTGGAGTGTCTGACCGGATGTCGAATCGACTCCAAGCAGTCGAGCGCCATCACCGCGCTGCCCAAGGCGGAGGCAGCCGGCGCCACGCTGATCCCGCAGGTCGAGGTGCTGCGCATTACCGAGCGTGCCGACCACGTCGAGATCACCGGACGCTACAGCGTCGCTAGTCCCCGTGCGGGCGAGATCGAGGTGTGGCACGCCGACCGGATCGTGCTCGCCTCCGGAGCCATCGGCAACACCCGGCTGCTGCTGGCCAGCGGCTACCAGGAGCGGTTGCCGGCGTTGGGCACCGAGTTCTACGTCCACCCTCAGTACATGAACTTCGGGGTCTTCGATGAGCCGGTCAACGCGCACCGCGGCCCGCTCCAGAGCTACAAGTCGGCCGATCCGGGGTTCCGCCGTCAGGGCTTCAAGCTCGAGAACGTCTATGCCGGGCCCTCCTCCGTCTCGCTGCTGATGCCGGGCTACGGCCGGGCCCACATGGCGAAGATGCGCTCGATGCCCCACTTCGGCTGCATCGAGGTGTGCGTGCGAGACACGAACCCGGGCCGCATCCGGCTGGGCAAGGGTGGCGTCACCCTGGTGGACAAGAAACTCAATGCCGAGGACCGACGTCGCCGTTCGGCCGGGATGACGGCAATCCGCAACATCTTCGTCTCGATGGGAGCCCGCAACATCATCGAAGGCGACGTCGGGATCGGCCTGCACCTCATGGGCGGGTGTCGCATCGGTAGCGACCCCTCCACGTCGGTGGTCGACCCGGAGTTTCGTCTGCACGGGAGTTCGCGCATCCATGCCGCTGACTCCAGCGTCTTCCCGCACGCTCCGGGGATCAACCCCTCGCTTACCGTGTCCGCCCTCACGATCAGGGCCGCAGCCGGCATCGTGAAGGAGGCCTGACATGGAGAAATTCACCGTGACCAAGCGCCAGCGCAAGGGTCTGCTGCGCCTGGGCGACGTCGTCGTCCCCGGAGACGACGCGTTGCCGTCGTTCTCCGACTCCGGATGTGCCGACGGCATCGACCGGATGCTGCCCTACATGCACGAGGGCGACCGCGACTCCCTCCTGATGCTGCTCTATGCCTGTGCGGTTCTGCCGCGCTCGGTGATCCGCGGGGTCGTTTCCCTGGCGAGTGGATCCGACCGGGCTCCGGCGCCGCTGGCACCGTTGCTGCGGATGGCCAACATCGGGATCAAGGGCGTCGTGTGCAGCCTCTACTACTCAGACATCGTCACCGGCCCGCGGCAAGGCCAGATCCACCGAGCCATCGGTTGGGATCCCATCATCGTTGAGAGGAATGACCCGTGAGCACGTTGAACGAGGCGCCCGGACTTGCTCGCGGCATCGCCAGCGCCCGCGTCGAAGGCGCCATCGAGCGGGCCCGGGACGGGGCTGGATCGCTGGCGCGGCTCAGTGTCACGGACCGGCTTATTCACCTGGCCAAGCTTCGCGAGGTGATCCTTGCTCGCCACGAGGAGATCCTCGACGCGATCTGTACCGAGACCCGCAAGGCACGCTCGGACGTGCTCATGTCGGAGGTCTTCGGCGCGCTCGACGCCATCGGTTGGCTGGAGAAGAACGCGGGCGACGCCCTGGCCGACGAAAAGATCCCCACGCCGCTGACGTTGATGGGCAAGAAGTCGCGGGTCTACTACGAACCGCTCGGTGTCATGCTGGTCATCTCGCCGTGGAACTACCCGTTCTACCAAGCGGTCGTCCCGATCGCCTTCGCGCTGGCGGCGGGCAACGCGGTGGTCTACAAGCCGAGCGAGTGGACGCCGTTGCCGGGGTTGATCGAGGAGCTCCTCGAGGCTGCCGACGTGGCCCCCAACTGGGTTCAGATCGTCCAAGGTGGCGGCCAGGTCGGGGCCGACCTGCTGGCCCAGGGGCCCGACAAGGTGATGTTCACCGGCTCGACGCGCACGGGCAAGGCGATAATGGCCGCAGCGGCCGAAATGCTGATCCCGGTCGAGCTGGAACTGGGGGGCAAGGACCCCATGATCGTCTTCAACGATGTCAACGTGGTGCGTACGGCGGCCGGGGCGGCCTTCGGGGCGCTCACCGCGGGTGGCCAGTCCTGCACCTCGGTGGAGCGGCTCTACGTCCAGTCCGGCATCCACGACGAGCTCGTCGACGAGCTGGTGCGCCAGGTGCGGACGATGACCCCCGCAGACGGGCCCAACGGGGAGCTCGCCCCCATGATCACGCCCTTCCAGACCGCGATCGTGGCCGATCACCTCACCGATGCACTCGAGCGGGGTGCGCGACTACTGACGGGGCAGGAGTGGGACCGGGTCAGCGACACGATTCCACCACTGGTGGTGGTCGACGTCCCCGCCGACTGCAAGCTGGCCACCGAGGAGACCTTCGGTCCGGTCGTGCCGGTGCTGCGCTTCGAGACGGAGGCCGAGGTGATCGCCGCGGCCAATGCCTCGTCCTACGGACTGACGGCGAGTGTCTGGTCGGCCGACGACGCGCGCGCCGACCGGGTCGCCCGGGCGCTGCGCTGCGGTGGTGTCTCGATCAACAACGTGATGGCAACCGAAGCGACGGCGGGCTTGCCGTTCGGTGGCGTCGGCGAGTCCGGAATGGGTCGCTACAAGGGCGTCGCCGGGCTGCGCTCGTTCTGCAACGCCAAGTCGGTGATCATCGACAGCGACGGCACCAAGCTCGAGGCCAACTGGTTCCCCTACGACGCCAAGAAGTACGGCCTGTTCGTCAAGATGATGCAGGCCTGGTTCACCGACTCGCCGGTCAAGGTGGCCAAGTTCGGCGTCCTCGGAACCAGGCTGGAGGGATACACGCAGAAGTTGGCCAGCAGGAGACGGGGACGCTGACGTGAGTGACCCGCTCCGCCCGCCGCGGCCCCACCACAAGCTGACCGCGGACGGTCGACGTATGCAGGAGGTGTTGACCTACTCCCGTCGCGGGAGTCGGTTCACTCCCCAGCAGGCCGAAGGCTGGGCGGCGCACCAGGGTGACTGGGTGATCCCCGACGAGGCGGTCGATCGACCCGACTTCGACCTGTCGACCTGGTGGCCCCGAAAGGCGCCGCTGATCGTCGAGATCGGATCAGGCATCGGTGAGGCCACCGCTGCGCTCGCCGCGGCTCGCCCCGAGGTCAACATCTTGGCCTTCGAGGTCTGGCGTCCCGGCGTGGCCGACTCGCTGTGGCGGGTAGCCCAGGCGGGGGCCGACAACGTGCGCTTCTGCGGGGTCGATGCCGTCTGGTCCCTGGAGCACCTGCTCGCTCCCGAAAGCCTGGCGGAGCTCTGGACCTTCTTCCCCGATCCGTGGCACAAGACCAAGCACCACAAGCGACGGCTGGTGAGCGCGGCCAACGCTGCGGTGATGGCCCAACGGCTCCGTCCCGGAGGGGTGTGGCGCCTCGCCACCGACTGGGCCGACTACGCCGAGCAGATGATCGAGGTGCTCGACGCGGAGCCGAGCCTGACCGGGGGCCGGGTGGAGCGGTGGGCCGATCGTCCACTTACCCGCTTCGAACGGAAGGGCCTGGAGCAGGACCGGTCCATTACCGACCTGACCTACACCCGGATCTGACCCCGGGCGGGGCGCTGAGCGCCTGGGGCCCTGCCGACTCAGCCCTTACCGAGCAGGCGAGCGCGCAGGGCGGCATCGCGTGTGAAGCGGTCCAGGTCACGCTCGCGGCGGGTGGCGAGGACGGCTGCCAGGAAGTCGGTAGGTGTGGTCCCGGGCGGCGGTGGGGGAGCGACGTAGGTCGAGACCTGCTCTGCGAGCTGGGAGCCGAGCTCGTGGCGAGTCGCAGGGTCGAGTGCCGGCGCGCGAGCGAGGAACTGTCGCACGGCCAGCGCGAGGCCCGTCGGCAGGCTGGCCAGATCGGCCGAGCGCGCCCAGGGCACCAGGTGCGCCGGTAGCAGGGCGGGTGGAGCGAGGTGGAGACTGACCCGCTCCCGCACGACATAGGTGCCGGCGGCGTGGTCGCCG
>JARICB010000442.1 GCA_029264225.1 Nocardioides sp.
AGACCTGCGGCAGGCAGAGCCGGGTCAGCACGGTGATCGACTCGAGGTGCGCTGCCCGGTCCGGTGCTTCGAATCCGCTGTCGAGGTAGAGCCGCAGTACCCAGGGCGTCACCGCGATCAGGAGCAGCGTGACGCCCGCCAGGAAGAGCGCGGCGAGAGTGATCACCCGGTTGGCGTAGGCGTCTCCGCCGTCCGGGTCGTGCGTCATGGCACGTACCAGTTGGGGTACGAGTACGGCGTTGAAGATGCCACCGGCCAACAAGATGTAGACCATGTTGGGCAGCGTGTTGGCGACGTTGAAGATGTCGGCCCGCAGCGCTGGACCCAGCGCCGCCACGAGGAGAGCGCCCCGTAGGAACCCGCTGAGCCGGGAGAAGGTGGTGCCGGCCGCCATGACTGCGCTGGAGGCGAGGATCCGTTGGTCACTCATGCGCGGACACCGCCTCGTCGTGGTGCTCGGTGGAGGGATCGGACGCTGTCCTGCGGCCGGCGCGGAACGTGCGGACCAGCCTGAGGGCGATCGTGCCGAACAGCAGCAGTGCGCCGCCGGCCAGGAGCAGCCAGATGATGCCGCTGACCTGGGCGGCGCGGATCTGGAGGTCGGTGGTGGCGCCCAGGGGGGTGCCGGCCTGATCGGTGACGAACAGTTCGACATCGTGGATCCCGGACCGACTGGTGGCTACGTCGGCCAGGACCCGCTTACGGGCTCCGGCGCCGATGTGCAGCACCTCTTGGTCCTTGAGCGTGAGGCTGTCGTCGGAGAGCGCACCGATGCGCACACTGACCGGTTGGTCGAGCCCGTTGACGACATCGGCACCGAACTTGCCGTTCTCGCTGGAGAGCGTGACCGCCGAGGGCGCTTCGACGGTGATGCTCTCGAGTTGACCGGTGAGGTGGTCGCTAGCTGCCTCGGCGGAGTCGGCGGCCCTGCCCGGGTTGTTCCGGTGCCCCATCGCGAGGCTCATCAGCACCTCGTCGGCAACCTCTTGACGCAGCACCGTTGGCAGGGTGAGTACGCCGGCCAGCAGGTCGGCCCGCTCCAGCAGTCGATCGGCGGCGCTGAAGTTGACCGCGTCGAGCTCCGCGGCCTGGTCCTCGTCGGTGTAGGTAAGGTCCGTGGCGCTCATCGCCACCGCACGTCGTTCGGTGAGCGAGGCCACTGTGACCGGCCTCAGCCAGGGCACGTCCAGCGCCGCGAACAGGGCAGCCGGGTCCTGCGGGTGCCAGTCGGACGGCAGCATCAGGACGATCGGGGAGCCAGCATCGGTGGAGACCCGCAACGCGGCTTCGCTGAGCAGCCGCTGCCGGATCGCCAGCGGATCGTCGGGGGGCGTCGGGCCCGGGCCGCCCGCTGCCGCGCCGGTCGAGGTGACGACCACCTTGTGCTGGAGCAGCCGAACGACTGACTGAGGGGCGACGGGGGGCACTGCGAACGCCGTGTCGCCCAGCAGGATCGTGGTGTCCGGGGCCGCGGCCTGGATCGCCGCCGCACTCATGATGCCCTCGGGCGGGGCCAGGGCCGGCGAGGCGTTGACACCAAGCCACGCCATGACCTGCTGACTGCGGGTGAGTGCCTGGGCGTAGTAGGACGGACCGTAGGTGGCGGCTGCGGAGACATCCAGGTCGCCGTAGGGCAGCGCCAGCACGCTCGCCCCTTGGGTGGCTGCGACGAAACGGTCGAGCCAGGCCTGCGCCACCGCGGCCAGTTGCTCCTCCTCGGCACTCAACTCCCGCTCGGGGTCCACCGGAGGAATGGGATCCGATTCGGCGGCGAACGGCTCCGAGTCGGCGGGGGCCCCTTCGTGCGTCTCCTGGCTGTCCGGCGGAGTGGGCGTGCCGCTCGGCGGCACCGCATCCGGGTCGGGCGACAGACTGCGCGGCGGGTTGCCCGCGGCAAGCCGGGCCACCGCCGCGGGCACTGCGGGATCCACCAGCCAGCTGATCGCGGTCCCGGCGCTGGCATCACTGACGTCGAGGATCGAATCGAGCTGACCGCCCTCGCTCAACGACCGACTCCAGCGGCCGAGTTGGGTCAACTGACCGTCGGGGTTGAGCCAGATCGTGCGTCGGATCGGCAGGACGATGGCGGCATCCACCGGCTGTCTGGTCTTGGCGATCACAGGGATGAAGGTGCGAGCCCGGCCCTCGGCCACCGAGTCGCGGGCAGCCGATGGGGAGTCGCCGAGTGCATGGACGCCGACCCAGTAGACCCCCGGCGCCACGATGGTCAGTTCCGAGCGCGGCACGGTCATCCGGAACTCGGCGCTCTGTCCCGGGTCGAGGAACGGCACCGTGGCGAAGGTGCCGGGAGTGGTGACTCGATCCCCGACGTAGGCGAACGGGTCGATCGCTGCCGACGCGGCCAACGACGTGGAGTCGGTAATGGGGGCGGCCGATCGGAAGGCATGCAGGTTGATGTCGGTGAAGCGTTCGTCGCTCTCGTTGGTGACGGTGCCGGCGATCGTGAGCGGTTCGTTGCCACTCAGGGTCGAGGGGGTGAGCGAAGTGAGGTGGACCAGCAACGGGTCCGGGTCGGTCGCGGGCTTCGCCGAACTCGCGGCGGGCGCGACCACGAGGGCCAGCAGCCCCACGAGCAGAGCCAGGACCCCCGTCCTCGTCCGAGCCGGCCTACGCGAGAGGGTCGTCGTCACCCGGGCAGGGTCGGGCGAGGGCGGGCGCGGCACGGTTCGACTCTAACGGCGCTGAGGGCGCGGCATCGCCTCGGCGCTCGCGACCACGAGAATCGTGGGGGAATCGCCTAGAGTTGGTGCCCGTGTCCGACGCCGTGCTTCCGCCCCTGCACATTGCCGAGGTCCAGCGTCGGGTCGGCGTCGAACTGGACCGCATCGGCCCGGTGATCGACGAGCTCGGCAGTCGCTTCGCAGCAGCCGGCGAGGAGCTGGCCCTGGTCGGTGGCCCGGTCCGTGATGCCATGCTCGGGCGACTGCAGAACGACCTCGATTTCACCACCTCCGCGACACCGGAGACGACTGAGCGGTTGCTCTCCGGTTGGGTCGACGCGATCTGGGACATGGGCCGCGACTTCGGCACCATCGGTGCCCGAATCGGGAGCTGGCAGGTGGAGATCACCACCTACCGCGCCGAGACCTACGACCCGTCCTCGCGCAATCCGGAGGTCGAGTACGGCGATTCGCTGGTCGGCGACCTGGGCCGACGTGACTTCACCGTGAATGCGATGGCCGTCAGCGTCCCGGGCCGCGACTTCGAGGACCCCTTCGGTGGCCTCATCGACCTGGCCAACCGCACGCTACGCACGCCGGGTCGCCCCGAGGACTCCTTCTCCGACGACCCGCTGCGGATGATGCGAGCCGCCCGGTTCGCTGCGCAGCTCGGTTTCACGGTGGCCCCGGAAGTCGTCAGCGCCATGACCGAGATGGCCGGGCGGATCGAGATCATCTCCGCCGAGCGGGTCCGTGACGAGCTGGTCAAGCTGGTGTGTGCGCCCTTCCCCCGGCTGGGCCTGCACCTGCTGGTGGAGACCGGCCTGGCGGCGTACGTGCTGCCCGAGCTGCCTGCGCTGGCCCTCGAGCGAGACGAGCACCACCGGCACAAGGACGTCTACGAGCACACCCTGACGGTGCTCGAGCAGACGATCGACCTGGAGGAGCGGCTCGGCGGCGGGCCCGACTTCGTGGCGCGCTTCGCCGCGCTGCTGCACGACATCGGCAAGCCCCGCACCCGGCGCTTCGAGTCAGGCGGTGTGGTCACGTTCCACCACCACGATGTGGTCGGGGCCAAGCTCACACGCAAGCGGATGCGGGCCCTGCGGTTCTCGAACTCCGAGATCGAGGCCGTCAGCAAGCTGGTCGCGTTGCACCTGCGCTTCCACGGCTACGGCGCGGGCGACTGGACCGACTCGGCCGTACGCCGCTACGTGCGCGATGCCGGCGACCAGCTCGAGCGGTTGCACATCCTGACCCGCGCCGACTGCACGACCCGCAACCAACGCAAGGCCGATCGGCTCCGGCGTACCTATGACGCACTCGAGGAGCGCATCGCCCGACTCAGTGCGGAGGAGGAGCTGGCCTCGATCCGCCCCTCCCTCGACGGAGCGCAGATCATGGAGATCCTCGACATCGCGCCGGGTCGACGGGTAGGGGCCGCCTACAAGTTCCTGCTCGAACTGCGGATGGACCACGGCCCGATGAGCACCGAGGACGCGCGCGCCGCTCTGCTCGACTGGGATCGGGCGAACCCCGAGGCCTGAGCCGGGTCCAGTGGGCCTCAGCGTCTGTGGAGAACCGAGCAGTGTCCCGGCCACCGTGGCCAGCAGCGCAAGCCGATGCTGGTCACTCTCGGGGGTGCGCCTAGATTCTGCCTATGACTGACCTGTTGCTGCCCCTGATTGAAGAGTCCATCGACATCGACGCGCCGCGGGTCAAGGTCTGGGCGCTGGTCTCCGACCTGGGCCAGATGTCGCGTTGGAGCCCGCAGGTCATGCGGACGTTCGTCCGGGGCCGGCCGATCAAGCTCGGCACCAAGATGGTCAACATCAACCGTCGTGGACCCTTGGTGTGGCCGACCCAGACCAAGGTGGTGCGTTTCGAGCCGCAGCGCGAGATCGCCTTCCGGGTCAAGGACAACCTGACGATCTGGTCGTTCACCCTCGAGGAGAACCCCGCAGGTGGCACCACCGTGACCCAGCGGCGCGAGGCGCCGGACGGGATCTCGGGCATCTCCCGCACCCTGACGGAGAAGGTGCTCGGCGGGATCGAGAGTTTTCAAAGTGAGCTCAGTGCCGGCATGCGCGAGACGCTGGGCAAGATCAAGGCCGACGCCGAGCGCCGGTAACGCCCCCGAACGCTTGTCACACGGTGTCCGGTGCTCTTCCGCCGTGTTGCGACGGGGCAGAAGAGCACCGGACAGGCCGTGACAAGGCAGCCGACGACTCCGGATGCTCAGGCGTTCACCTGAGCAGGGAGATCACTCTCCGGCGATGAACTTCTCCAGCGCGATGCGGCCGAGGTCGTCGGGCATCTGCACGGGCGGCGACTTCATCAGGTAGGTCGAGGCGGGGATGATCGGGCCACCCACGCCGCGGTCCATGGCGATCTTGGCGGCGCGTACGGCGTCGATGATGATGCCGGCCGAGTTGGGCGAGTCCCAGACCTCGAGCTTGTACTCCAAGTTGATGGGCGCGTCACCGAAGGCCCGACCCTCAAGGCGGACGTAGGCCCACTTGCGGTCGTCGAGCCAGGCGACGTAGTCCGACGGTCCGATGTGGACGTTGCGGCTGTCGGTCGTGCCAGCAAGCTCACCGGAGAGGTTGGAGGTCACGGCCTGGGTCTTGGAGACCTTCTTGGACTCCAGACGCTCGCGCTCGAGCATGTTCTTGAAGTCCATGTTGCCGCCCACGTTGAGCTGGTAGGTGCGATCCAGCGTGACACCGCGGTCTTCGAACAACTTGGCCATCACCCGGTGGGTGATCGTGGCGCCCACCTGGGACTTGATGTCGTCACCGACGATCGGGACCCCAGCGTCCTCGAACTTCTTGGCCCATACGGGGTCGGAGGCGATGAAGACGGGCAGCGCGTTGACGAATCCACAGCCGGCGTCGATGGCGCACTGGGCGTAGAACTTGTCTGCCTCTTCTGAGCCGACCGGGAGGTAGGAAACGACCACGTCGACCTGGGCGTCCTTCAGGGCCGCCACCACGTCGACCGCCTCGGCGGGGGACTCATCGATGGTCATGCGGTAGTACTTGCCGAGCCCGTCGAGCGTCGGGCCACGCAGCACCTCGACACCGAGGGTCGGTACGTCGCAGATCTTGATGGTGTTGTTCTCCGAGGCGTTGATGGCCTCCGACAGGTCCTTGCCGACCTTCTTGTCGTCGACGTCGAACGCGGTCGCGAAGGTCACG
>JARICB010000167.1 GCA_029264225.1 Nocardioides sp.
GGCGGCTGCCGCGAGTCCGGTGGCCCCCGCGAGGGTCAAGATCGTGGCGAAGAACCACATCAATGGCTGCGCGCTGACCGGGTAGGACAGCCGCTGAACCGGGGAGCGCAACCGCTGGCTGCCCGGCCCCCACCACATGGCCGCGCCCAACACGACGCCGATGATCGCCAGGCTCGTCACCATGGCCAGACCGACTGCGAAACACAGCAGTGCCGCCGCCAGCGCGATTCCCAGGCTCCACAGCACGAGCAGGAGCGCGCCGGGGATCGACGCGACCGCGTGCCAGGGGGCTGCGAACAGGAGTTGGAGGCCGTCATACCACTTCACGCCGCGGGTACGCCGGCGCAGCCCGGCAGAGCTCGCCGCCATCGATCCACTGCGCAGCACCCAGACGAGGAAGGTGAGCAACCCGAGCGTGACGTAGGGCGCTAGCGCCACCCCGCCGCCGACCACACCGAGCCCGGCGAGGACGAGCACACCGCGGCGCAACCGTTCGAAGCCGCCGGCCGATGCCGGGACGGCTGCCCGATCCGGCTCGTCGAGGTCGAGCCGTTCGGTCGTGCCGTCGGGCAGCACCCGGGTCGCCTGCCGCTGGGGTGCGGTCTCGTAGGCCGGGGTGAGGGAGGCAGGCGAACCGGACCAGTCGACGACTTCGGTCGTGTCATGGCTGGGAGCGAGCGCCGCCACGGCCAGGGGCACCGTGAACGGGTCACCGTAGGAGGAACCGGTCACCGGCTCGGGGCCGAGGGTCTCCAACCAGTCGTGAAGCTCGGGCAGGGTGGGACGGTTGCGCGGCTCCGGGTCGAGGGCATCTTCGATGATCGGCCAGATCGTCGGGTCGAGGCCCGTCAGGTCGTGCTCGCCGCGGCGTACACGATCCATGATCGCCATCGAGGGGCCGCGACCGAACGGTCCCCGACCGGTGCCGGCGAACGCCACCGTGGCCGCCCACGAGTGCACGTCGGAGGCTGCGGTGGCGTCCTGGCCCAGGAGGATCTCGGGGGCGAGGTAGCCGGGGGTGCCCAGCAGCCAGCCGGTGTGGGTCAGCTTCGGGTCGTCGGCCACCCGGGCCAGGCCGAAGTCGATCAGGATGGGGGTGCGCCCCTCCATCAGAATGTTGGAGGGCTTGATGTCGCGGTGCAGCACCCCCACGCTGTGGACCGCGGCAAGTGCCTCGGTCAGGCAAGCGGCGAACCAGACCAGGTCGGCGGCATCGAGGGTGCCGACCTCATGGATGTGGTCGTGCAGCGACAACCCCGGCACGTAACGGGTCGCCACATAGGGAATGTCACCCCACGGGTCGGCGTCGAGGATCTCGGCCACCCGCCTCGAGCGCACCCGACTCAACGAGCTGACCTCGCGGGCGAGCCGGCGGCGAGCCTCGTCGTCGCCGACGATGTGCGGACGCAGCACCTTGAGCGCCACCCGTTGCCCGCCGGGCTTGCGGGCCAGGTGCACCACGCCCATGCCGCCCTCGCCCAAGCGGGTCAACAGTTCGTAGTCGCCCACCCGTAGTCCGGGAGGCGCCTGCTCAGGACGAGAAGTGGTCACGCAGGGCAGATTACCGGGCCGGACCCCGGCAGCCGCGTCCTCAGCCCAGGATGTCGGCTGCCAACTCCTGGTCGGAGAGCTCTGCCTCACCGTCGTACTCGCCGTGACGAGCCGACGTCGCGATCGGATACATGCCGGCGATCTCCGCCGCGAAGTTGGTTTCGATGACCGACCGCTTCACCTTCATCGACGGTGTCATCTCCCCCGATTCGACGCTGAACTCGTGGTCGGCGACGACAAAACGTTTGATCGTCTCCCACCCGTTGAGCGACTCGTTGACCTCTGCGATGTAGGACTCGATCAGTTCGACGGTCGCGGAGGCGTGCACCACTTCGGCGTAGTCGCGCAGACCCGGCAGGGACTGCTCCGCCCACGGAAGGATCTGAGCCGCATCGAGGGTGAGGACGGCGACGCAGTAGGGCCGTCCGCTGCCGATCACGACGGCGTCACCCAGATAGGGACAGGCAGCCTTGAGCCGGCCCTCGAGGTAGGTCGGGGCGACATAGTGGCCGCGAGAGGTTTTGAAGAGGTCCTTCTTGCGGTCGGTGATCGTCAGCCGCCCCTCGGGATCGAGGTGCCCGATGTCACCGGTGGAGAGCCAGCCGTCGCGGAGCGCGGAGGCCGTTTCGGCCGGCAGGTTGTGGTAGCCGGCCATCACCCCGGGGCCGCGCAGCAACACCTCGCCGTCGGCGGCGATCCGAGCCTGGGTCCCCGGGTAGGGCTTGCCGACCGTGCCGATCCTGTTGTCCCCCGGCAGGTTGACGAAGGCACCGCCAGCAGACTCCGCCAGACCGTAGCCCTCCAGGATCGTAATCCCGGCCAGGTCGAAGAACTCGCAGATGTCGGGGTTGAGCGCCGCCGCGCCGGAGATGGCGAACCGCAGCCGTCCACCGAAGGACTCACGGATCGAGGCGAAGACCCTCTTGTCGAGCGCCGCATGCACCTTGGACAGCAGGTAGGGCACCCGCCGGTCGGTATCGCCGTAGCTGCGGCGCCGTCGCGCCACCGCAAAGGCCCGTTCGAAGACCCGCCGCTCAAGACCGCCCTCGCGCTCCTGCGAAGCCACGATCCGCGAGTGCACCTTCTCGAAGAGGCGCGGCACCGCGGCCATGAACGTCGGGCGCACGGCCGCCAGGTTGTCGATGATCCGGTCCAGGTCGCCGTCGACAGCGCTCGCGAAGCCACAGGCCAACTGGGTCGAGAGCAGCACCTTGCCGAACGAGTGCGACAGCGGCAGCCACAGGAGCTGGAGGTCGTTGGGGCCGAGCAGGTGCTGGGCCGCGATCGCCGTGCCCTCGTAGGTCCAGGACGCGTGCGAGTGGCGCACACCCTTGGGCGTACCCGTGGTGCCGGAGGTGTACATCACGGTGGCGAGCATGTCGGAGCGCAGTTCACCCATGCGGCGGCTGACCGCCGACCGATCGCCGTGGAGCAGCCGGTCTCCGACGCGCAGCAACTCCTCGAGGGTCATTACGCGAGCATCGGCGTAGTCGCCGTCGAAGAGAATGACCTTGCGCACCTTGCGGATCCGACCTCGGATCGTGCGCAACACCTCGACCTGTTCGAGGGTCTCGACGAACACGAAGCGTGCGCCGGAGTCGTTGATGATGTGCGCGATGTCGTCGGTCGTCGTCGAGGGAAAGACGGTGGTGGTCGCGCCCGCGGCGCACATGATCGCGAGATCCGCCAGGATCCACTCGAATCGGGTGCCGGAGATGATCGCGACCCGGTCCTGCGGCTCGATGCCGAGCCCGATCAGGCCGGCGGCGAGCGACTCGACCAACCTCTGGGTCTGTCCCCACGTCGATTCCTGCCACACCCCGTTGATGGGATAGGTGAAGGCGACGTCCGCCGGGGCGCTGCGGCACTGGGCCCAGAACATGTGCGCCACGGTCGTGGGCCGAGCCGCGATCTGGCGTGCTACTTCATCCACGGGGCTCCCTTGTCGCGGCCGTCCGTGCCTCACGGTATCGGCGTGAGTCGTCCCGCGATACCCAATCGGACAATTCACGTCTGGCGAAGGCCCGATGTTCGAGACTCAGCCGACCCTGTGCATCCAACCGAAGGTGTCGTCGGCGCGGCCGAACTGTACGTCGACCAGGGCCTCACGCAGCCGCATGGTCAGATCGGACGACTCCGGTGCCGGCGTCTGCCCGCCGTCCCACTTCAGGGAACCGACCGGGGTCACGACTGCGGCGGTGCCGCAGGCGAAGATCTCGGTGATCTCACCGCTGACCACGCCATCGCGCCACTCATCGATGGACAGCTTGCGTTCCTCCACCGGGTGCCCGAGTGTGTCGGCCAGCTTGATGATCGAGGCCCTGGTGATGCCTTCGAGGATCGTGCCGGTGGCGGGCGTGACGATCCGGCCGTCCCGGAAGACGTAATAGAGATTCATGCCGCCCAACTCCTCGACGTAGCTGCCCTCCTGGGCGTCGAGGAAGACCACCTGGTCACAGCCGTTGGCGGTGGCCTGCTGTTGAGCCACCAACGAACTGGCGTAGTTGCCACCGGTCTTGGCTGCGCCCATGCCGCCACGCCCGGCGCGCGTGTAGTCCTCGGTGAGCCACAGCGTGACCGGCTTGATGCCGCCCTTGAAGTAGGCCCCGGCCGGTGAGGCGATCACCATGAACGTCACGTGCTGCGAAGGCCGCACGCCCAAGAAGGCCTCGCTGGCGAACATGAACGGCCGCAGGTAGAGGCTCTTCTCTCCCCCGTCGGTGGTGTGCGGCACCCAGCGCTCGTCCACCTTCACCAGCGCCTCGACGGCCTCGATGAAGTCGGCCACCGGCAACTCCGGGAGAGCCAGCCGCTGCGAGGAGCGCACCATCCGCTTGGCGTTCTCCTCAGGTCGGAACAGGTGCACCGACCCGTCGGCGTGCCGGTAGGCCTTCATTCCCTCGAACGTCTCCTGCGCGTAGTGCAGGACCGCGGTCGCGGGGTCGAGGGTCAGTGGTCCGTACGGCGTCACGCGGGCGTCGTACCACCCTCGTTCCGGGGTCCACTCCACCGTGAACATGTGGTCGGTGAAGTGGGTGCCGAAGCCGGGGTTGGCCAGAATCCCGGCCAGCCGGGCGTCGTCGACCGGCTGCGAGTTGAGCGTCGTACTGATGTCCATAGCGCTCAGGTTAGCCGTGCTGCGATCGCGTCGCCGATCACCGAAGTGCCACGCGTGGCGCCCGGCGTGCGCTCGGCCAGATCGGCGAGCACTGCGTTCTCCACGGCAGCGGCCGCGTCGGGGTGCCCGAGGTGATCGAGCAGCAGCGACGTCGACAAGATCGCGGCGGTCGGGTCGGCCAACTGCTGTCCGGCGATGTCGGGGGCCGAACCGTGCACGGGTTCGAACATCGACGGCGCGGTGCGGTCGGGATTGATGTTGCCGCTGGCCGCCAGGCCGATGCCACCGGTGATGGCGGCGGCAAGGTCGGTAATGATGTCGCCGAAAAGGTTGTCGGTAACGATCACGTCGAAGCGCGACGGGTTGGTCGTCATGTGGATCATGGCGGCATCGATGTGCATGTAGTCGGTCGTGACGTCCGGGTGCTCGGCCGCCACCTCTTCGAAGAGGCGCCACCACACCGAGCCGGCATTGACCAACACGTTGGTCTTGTGAACCAGCGTCAGGTGCTTGCGCGGGCGACGCTCGGCCCGCTTGAAGGCGTCACGCACGACCCGCTCGACACCGAAGGCCGTGTTGACCGAGACCTCGGTCGCGACCTCCGCCGGCGTGCCGATCCGCAACGCGCCGCCGTTGCCCGTGTAGGGACCCTCGGTGCCTTCACGGATGACGACGAAGTCGACCTCGCCAGGATGGGCCAACGGCGAAGGGGTGCCGGGAAAGAGCCGGCTCGGACGCAGGTTGACGTAGTGGTCGAGTTCGAAGCGCAACTTGAGCAGCAGTCCGCGCTCCAGGATGCCGGGCGGCAGGTTGGGGTCGTTGGGCTTACCACCCACGGCGCCGAGCAGGATCGCGTCGTGCTCCCGGATCTCGGCAAGCACCGACGTCGGCAGCACGTCACCGGTGGCGAGGTAGCTCTCGGCGCCCAGGGCGTAGTGGGTCTGCTCGAACTTCACCGGCACGTCAACGGCCGCGAGCACCTTGAGGGCTTCGGGTGTGACCTCCTGGCCAATGCCGTCGCCGGGGATGACGGCGAGGCGGACGGTGTCGAGGGGGGAAGTGGGAGCTGATGTCATGGGCTGAATCTAGTTGTCGTCGGGGCGACGGTCGTCATCGTCTCGCAGGTCAAGCCAGGCATGCACTGCAACCTGGGTCGCCTCGATGCTGCGGGAGTTGTCCGGGTGGTGGCTGGCCGGTCCCCAGTCGGGGTACATGTCATACATGGTGTTCCTCCTGAACGCGGGTGTGAGGCGGCGTTCACCTGGGAGAACGCCGCGAGACCTGCTCCGCGGTGAGGAGTGAGGACCGACCACGGATCGCGTGGACGGGTCGTGGTCACATCGACCAGAGATTGCGGATCGCGCTGCCTTCGGGCGACCCACCGCGGAGCTCCAACTTCAATCAGTTGGGGGCAGTAGGCCGAAACGCCGAACACCGCGACGAGGTGGCCTACTGGTTAGGCCCCGCCGCGGCAGTCGATGAGTACGAACTGGCTCCGCATAGTGGGATCAACCTACGCCTCTCCCCGCGCTTCCGCACGAGAACTGCCAAGAGCGTTCACGATGCGAGACCCGCGTCTTGGCATGGAAGACTCACCCACGTCATGAGCGCCCCTCCCGAACTCCCCCACATCGTGTCCCGTGCCTTCGACGTCTCGCGCAAGGCCGGGTACGTCGGGTTCTGCCGCAACGAGACCGGTCGACTGCTCGCCACGCTGGCAGCGACCCGCAGCGGCACCATGGCCGAGTTCGGCACCGGCTGCGGGGTCGGAACAGCCTGGCTACGCAGCGGAGTGCGCACCGACGCCAACATCATCACCGCCGAACTCAACCCGCGCCTGGCCACGGCAGCCGCCGAGATCTTTGAGGACGACGACAGCGTCGAGGTGCTCGAGGCCGACTGGTCGACCCTGCACGAGCGGGGGCCCTACTCGCTGATCTTCCTCGACTCCGGCGAACCCGAGTCAGTGCGCGTCGA
>JARICB010000016.1 GCA_029264225.1 Nocardioides sp.
TCGAGATCACGCATCTCGAAGGTGCTGTTGGCCCAGAACGGGCGCCACAGGGTGACGACGATCTCCGACTCGGACTCGGTGGCCTTCTTCAGCTCGGCCAGCATGGCCGGGGTGGAGGAGGTGATCAGCTCGAACTTGTCCGACAGGTTGTACTCGGGGAATGCCGAGTCCTTGACCACGCCGGTCAGGCCGGCGCCGGCCTCGATGCCGATGATGCGTCCCTCGAGCTCGTCGGCGTTGGCGTCGAGGTCCTCGATCGACTTGAGCTTGGAGTACTCCGGCACCGCCATGGTGAGCTTGGCGTTGTCGTAGTAGGCGCCGATGTCCTCGATCTTGTCGCCGAACTTGGTCATGTAGTTCTTGTGGGTGACCTCGGGCCAGGCCGACGGGTACATGTCCACGTCGCCCTTGGACAGGCCGGCGTACAGCGGACCGGCGTCGGTCAGCGTCTGCATCTCGACGGTGTAACCGATCTTCTCCAGCTGGTTCTCCAGCAGGTAGGCCGTGCTCAGTCCGTCGCTCCACGAGGGGATGAAGCCAAGCGTGATCGTCTTCGAAGCCTCGCCCGCCGTAGCGTCCGAGTCGCCGTCGTCGCTGCCGCAGGCCGCCAGGCCCAGGCCGAGGGCCAGGGTGGCCGTAATCGCTGCGGTGGTCCGCAGGGTGTGTCGCAACCTCATGTCGCGTATTCCTTTCGTTGGTGGAACAAGTGCGATGCGAGAGCCCTCTCGGCTCAGGCGGAGACGGTTTCTGTGGCCGCTGCTCGCGAGGTACGCCGCGTGCGCAGGCGCCCCAGCAGCGAGTGCGGGTAGTCACCTGAGTTGCCCAGAGCTGCGGTGATCCGGTCCAGGTAGATCGCCAGGATCACCACACCCAGGCCGGCTTCGATCCCCTTGGGGATGTTCAGGCTGGAGATGGACGAGACCACTTCCTTGCCCAGTCCGTCGGCGCCCACGAAGCCCGCGATGACAGCCATCGACAGGGCCAGCATGATGACCTGGTTGACGCCCGCCATGATCGTCGGCGTGGCGAGCGGGAGCTGGATGCCGCGCAGGATCTGTCGTGGCGTCGCGCCGAAGGCATGCCCTGCCTCCACGGTCTCGCTGTCGACCTGCCGGATGCCGAGTTCGGTGAACCGGACACCGGGCGGGAGGGCGAAGATGACGGTGGCGAACAGGCCGGGAACGACACCGATGCTGAACAACAGCACTGCCGGGATCAGGTAGACGAAGGCTGGCATGGTCTGCATCAGGTCGAGCATCGGCTTGATCGCGGCGCTGACGGCGGAGTTACGGGCCGCCCAGACGCCGATCGGCACCGAGATTAGCAGCGCGATCAGGGTAGCGATCAGCACCAGCGACAAGGTCAGCATGGCGTTGTCCCATTGACCCGTCGCCACGATCAGCGAGAAGAACACCAAGGTGCCGACGGCCAGCTCCCAGGAGCGCACGATCAGCGCGACCAGCGCGAAGAAGATGACCATGACAACCGGTTCTGGCCACAGCAACAGGCTGCTGAACTCGTCGTCCAGCCAGCTCATGACCGTGTCGAAGAAGGAGAACAACCACTCGAGGTTGGCCCGGAGCCAGTCGATGCCGGACTCGCCCCACTCACCGACATTGATCCGCGGGAAGATCGAGGTGTCATTCACAGGGAGCCTCCCACGGTGGACGGTGCGAGACCGTTCGGGCTGTCGTCAAGATCGATCTCCTGGGTGGAGGCGGCTGCGAAGAGCGTGACCCGGGGGATGACCCCGAGCACCCGGTCGCGGTCGTCGACCACGACCAGCGGGCCTTCTGTCGTGGCAGCGATCCCGAACAACTCGTTCAGGAGATCGTCGGGGCGCACGACGGCGGTCTCTGCTGGCCCGAGCAGTGGCAGGTCGGCCCGCCGCGAGGCGACGGAAGCGGCCACTGCAGACTCCAGCGCCACCCCACGCAGGGTGCGGTCGGGTCGCAGCGAGAGCAGCGCCGACATCTGGTTCTCCCGCATGATCTTCTGGGCCGCGAGCGGACCCTGGTCCTGTCCGATGACGGCGATGGGCTTCTCCATCAGACTTTCTGCGGTGAGCACCCGGCTCCGGTCCACGTCCTGGACGAACTGGGCAACGTAGTTGTTGACCGGGTCGTTGAGGATCTGGTCGGCCGTGCCGATCTGTTCGATCCGACCGTCGCGCATCATGGCGATGCGGTCGCCGAGGCGCATCGCCTCGTTGAGGTCGTGGGTGATGAAGAGGATGGTCTTGTCAAACCGATCCTGGAGTTCGACGAGCTGATCCTGCATGCCGCGGCGGATCAGTGGGTCGAGGGCACTGAAGGCCTCGTCCATCAACAAGATGTCGGTCCCGGCCGCGAGCGCGCGGGCCAGACCGACCCGCTGGCGCATGCCGCCGGAGAGTTCGCCGGGCAGGGAGCCGCCCCAGCCATCCAGGTCGACCATGGCCAGGGCTTCTGCGGCCCGTTTCTCCCGCTCGGCACGGTTGACGCCCTGGATCTCCAAGGCGTAGGCGGCGTTCTCGCCCACGGTGCGGTGCGGTAGCAGAGCGAAGTGCTGGAAGACCATGGAGACCTTCTCGCGACGGATGGAGCGCAGGGCCTCCCCGGAAGACTTGGTGACGTTCATGCCATCGATCGCTACCGAGCCCGAGGTGGGCTCCAGGAGGCCGTTGACCATACGGATCAGCGTCGACTTGCCGGAACCCGAGAGGCCCATGACGACGAAGATCTCGCCAGGCTCCACCTCGAAGGAGGCATCGATGACGGCGGGGGTGAGCCCTTCGTGCCGGAGGTCTTCACGCGTGAAACCGCGTTTGAGGGCTTCCACTCCGCGCGCCGGCCGTCGGCCGAATACCTTGTAGAGGTTGTGAGCTTGGATTGAAGCCACGGGTCTCCTGAGTGTCGTCGAGAACCGCCCGCTTCGAGCCTTCGTTCCTGGTTCGAAGCCCGCTCACCTTGCGGGTGATGACGAGCGCGAGCAGCAAAAGGTCCAGCGACCACCGAAGCATCCATCGTTGGAAGGGCCAACTTTTGAACCTCTTTGTGACCCTTTCGTGGCCAAACAACCCCAAACGGGAGATGTGTGTCACACAAATGCGTGCTGGCCACACCTCCCGATCGGTAGTTGCTGAGCAGCCGCCGGTCGCTGGTGCTTGCCTCGCGCCGCTGCTCGCTACGCCGTACCCGGGGAACCCACTGGTCCGCCCCGGCTCGGGTCCGGGCCGAATCCCGCGGTGTGTGAACATTCATCGGGGTACGTCGCACGGTTCTCCTCGAGCTCGGGGCGCGACTGAGTGACCGGCCAACGAAACCGGAAACACCGGTTGTGAACTGTGAACCGGCCTTCCTTCACCATCTGCAGTTGCGAGAGGACGACGATGACGACACAGCGCGAGCAGACGGCGGCCGAGGAGCTCGACGAACTGGCGGGGCTGGTCAACCGCGGCGACCGCGACGAGATCGGCTCTCTGATGGCCCGGATGTCAGACCGGACGATCGCCCGCGGGCTACGCCAGTTGGGACGTGACGACCTCCTCGAGCTCTTCGAGCAGGTGCCGCAGGGGAGGGTGGATGCGCTCTTCGCCGTCCTGGACGGGGAGGTGCGGGCCGAACTCCTGACCCAACTGCCGCAGTCGCGCGCGGTGGCGCTCTTCGAACTGCTCGACCCCGACGACCGTGCGTGGCTGTGCCAACGGCTTCCGGGGGAGGTATGGCAACCACTGCTCGACCTGCTGCCGGAAGCGGCTCGCGAGGCCACCCTCGGGCTGATGGCCTACCCGGCCGGAACCACGGGGCGAGTCATGAGTCCACACGTGATCGGGCTGGACGTCGATCAGGTTGCCAGTGCTGCGCTCGCGCAGGTGCGCCAGGCCAGCAGTCGGACCGAGACCATCTACATGCTGCCTGTGCTCGACCACGGCGACGTGGTGGTCGGGGTGGTGAGCCTGCGCCGAATCGTCGCCAGTGATCCGCAGACCCCGGTCGTGGAACTCATGGCCTCGCCCGCCGTGGTGGTGCGGGCCGATCAGGACCAGGAGGAGGCGGCCCGGGTCGTGCGCGAGGCGGGGCTGATCGCTGCCCCGGTCGTGGATGAGGCCTCCCGCCTGCTCGGTGTCCTCACCGTCGACGACGCGATGCGCATCCTCGCCGACGTCGACGAAGAGGATGCTGCGCGCGGATCGGGCAGTGAGCCGCTGCGCGGGTCCTACCTGGTCGCGTCCGTCGCCGAACTGATGCGCACGCGCATCGGTTGGCTGCTGATCCTGATCGTGGCGGCGACTCTGACCGTCAATGTCCTGGACTACTTCGAGGCCACCCTGGCTGAGGTCGTTACGCTCGCTCTCTTCGTGCCTTTGCTGATCGGAACGGGGGGGAACGCCGGGGCCCAGTCGGCCACCACGGTGGTGCGAGCCATGGCGGTAGGTGACATCGCGCCGCGCGACCTGCCCAGAGTCGTCGGCAAGGAGGTCGCGACCGGCTTGTTGCTGGGACTGACCCTGGCTGCAGCAGGCGTGCTGCCCTCCGCCTGGTTCGCCGGCTGGGCCATCGCCGCAGTCGTCTGCACCTCGCTGGTGGCGATCTGTGTGCTTGCCACCGCAGTGGGGTCCATCACCCCGCTGCTTGCTCGCAAGGCCGGTATCGACCCCGCAGTGGTGAGTGCCCCGTTCATCAGTACCGTCGTGGATGCCACCGGCCTGGTGATCTACTTCGTGACGGCCCAGCTCGTCCTGGGCATCGGCTGAACCGCGAAAGCAGAAGAGGAGTGGGAGCCCGGTGCTGGGAATTACCGACCTGTCGACGTACCTGATCGGCCTGACCCTGATCATCCTGCTTCCCGGGCCGAACTCGCTCTACGTCTTGTCGGTGGCGGCCAGGCGCGGCGTACGCGACGGCTACCGCGCGGCCGCCGGGGTGTGGACCGGTGATGCGCTGCTGATGATTCTGAGTGCCGCAGGTGTCGCCTCGCTGCTGAACACCAATGAGGTCGCCTTCACGATGGTGAAGTACGTCGGCGCCGGTTACTTGGCCTGGTTGGCGTTGACCATGTTGTGGTCGGCCCGCGGGATGTGGCGCACCCGC
>JARICB010000078.1 GCA_029264225.1 Nocardioides sp.
GGCCGCGACACGACCGAGGCCACGGAGATGATTACGGACGCGTCCCGCCGCCTACTCCCTTGACGATAACTGCCGGGACTGCGGTAACGATCAGGTCACTCTTCGGCTGGGGAGCCCTCTTGGACGTCACATTTTTCCGCTGAGTGGGACATATCTCTCGCCGGGGCCACGCTCCTCGCAGTGTGACCAACGACGCATCTGCCTTCGGGGGTGAAGGTGCGCACGAACCCCGATGGGCGGCCCCCGCCCCGAAGCAAGGAGACATCGTGAGAACAACACTCAGCAGGCGAGCCCGGTACACCGGCCTCATCCTCGCCGGGACACTGGCACTTGCCGGGTGCGCCGACTCTTCGGAGAAGAGCGACGACGACAAGGGGTCTGGTGACGCCGGCGCCCTGACCGATACCGACATCTACAGTCAGGGTTGGGTAGGCGAGCAGAACGACGCGGAGCCCACCAAGGGCGGCACCCTGACCATGGCCGACTACGCGGAGACCCGCAGCCTCAACCCCACCGAGACGTATGCCAACGGTGCAGCAGGCGGCAACGCGCTGGCCGCTGTCTACGACGTGTTGATGCGCCGCGACTTCGAGTCCGGCGAGTGGGCTCCCCAGCTTGCCGAGTCGCTCGAGCCCAACGACGACAAGACCGTGTGGACCCTGAAGTTGCGTGACGGCGTGAAGTTCTCCGATGGGACGCCGCTCAACGCCGACGCAGTCATCGGCAGCCTGAACTACTACACGGCCAACTACGCCTACCAGGCGCTGACGCTGCTGGCCAACCAGACGAAGATGAAGAAGATCGACGATTCGACTGTCGAGTTCTCCGTCGCCTCCCCGTGGGCCACCTTCCCCGCCATGCTGGCCGGCGGTCCGGGCATGATCATGGCCCCCGCTGCCTACCAGAAGCCCGACGCGTTCAAGCCGATCGGCGCCGGTGCCTTCGAGTTGGAGAAGTACGCCCCCGCCGAAGAACTCGTTCTGAAGGCCCGCAAGGACTACTTCGACGGCGCCCCCAACCTCGACAAGCTGCGCTTCGTCTGGCTCGGCGCCGACGACGCCAAGCTCGAGTCGTTCGACGCCGGCGAGGTGGACGCGGCGTTCGTCCGTACGCCGGTTCCCGTCGAGCAGGCTCGCAAGGACGGCGCCGAGGGCTACATGTACGTCGTCGGTGCAGGCGCACAGCTCACGATCAACAACCGTGAGGGCCGTCCCGGTGAGGACATCCGCGTCCGCCAGGCGATCGCGCACGCGTTCAACAACGAGGCCTACCTCGAGCGTGCCACCCAGGGTGCCGGCATCCCCAGCAAGGCGATCTTCGCCGACTCCTCGGCGTGGTCGACCGGAGCCGAGGTGCTCGACTACGACGTGGCCGCTGCCAAGAAGTTGCTCGACGAGGCCAAGGCCGACGGTTACGACGGCAAGATCAGCTACCTCGCAGCCGCCGACCCGGCCGCCCAGCAGGCTGCCGTTCAGCTCGAGGCACAGTTGGAGGCTGCCGGATTCGATGTCACCATCGACGCCGTCGACAACGTGGCGGACCAGACCACGAGCATCTACGTCGATCACGACTTCGACCTCGCCCAGGGTGCCACGTCGATCGGTGACGAGGACCCCTATGGTGCGCTCAGCGAGGTCCTGTTCAGCCAGTCTCCGACCAACAGCTCGGGCTATGTCAGCGAGGAGATGGACGGACTGCTGCGCGAGTTCCAGGCAGTTGCCGACGACCCGGCCAAGGGTATCGACGCGCTGCGCGCCGTCGAAGAACTGTTCCAGAACGACGTTCCGGCACTGATCATCAACCCCGCCGGCAACTTCGTCATGATGCAGGACAGCGTTGGCGGGATCGTTCCGAACACGCAGACCATCCTGCTCTTCGACGACGCCTGGAAGTCGGAGTAACAACGCCACGGATCCCTACTCGGATCCAGGCTTGAACGTGGGGCCCGATCTCGCCACCCGGCGGGGTCGGGCCCTTGGCGTCTGGCAGGGCCAGTGCTTTTCAACCTTTCCCCATCCAGACGGCACACTGGCCGCGTGGAGGATCCGGTCGACCTGACGAATGAGCGGCCGACATTGCGGCGACTCTTCCCACGCCGGGTCGCGCTCATCTGTGCGGTCGTGCTGCTGGGCCAGGCCATCGCCCTGACCCTGCTGGTCCGCGACATCCGCGATCCGGCCCCCCACGACGCTCCTGTCTCCGTCGTGGCACCCGCGATCATCGCTCATGAGTTGGCCGAGGAGGTCAACGCTCTCGAGGGCCATCCGCTCAACGTCACTCCGAGCGACGAACAAGCGGCCGCCCTCGATGACGTACGCCGCGGCGTGACCATTGCCGCCCTGGTCGTCGATCTGGCCGGCACCCAGGATCGCCTGGTCCTCAGCGGTGCCGTCGACCGACGACTCCAGGCTGCTGTGCGGCACCAGGTGCGAGAGATCGCGCATTCCCACGGGCGAGACTTCGAGGTCGAACACATCACGGCCGCGACGATCGACGGCCACGATGCCCGCTGGCTCTCAGCCGGCTTCGGCGTCCTCGGCTTCCTGCTCGCGCTCGTGCTGTCCCTGCGGTATGGCCCGGTCGCCCGGACGACCCGG
>JARICB010000103.1 GCA_029264225.1 Nocardioides sp.
GGGCGTCAGCAGTTGGACGGCCGAGACGCCGAAGTTGCCGATACCCGCCTGCAGTCCCAGGGCGGTGCCCTGCTTGGACTTGGGGAAGAAGTAGGACGTGCTCGGCATGAACCCGGAGAACGCGCCGCCGCCGATACCGGCGAGGAAGGCCAGCACCATCAGTTCCCAATAGGGAGCCGTCGGCTCCGTGACCCGCACACCCCAGCCGAGGGTTGAGAAGACGAGGAGCAGGCTGGTCAGCGCGACCATCTTCCGGGTGCCCATGATGGGCGGCAGGACCATCCACAGCAGTCGGAAGAGTCCGGCGGACAGGCCGGGCATGGCCGCCATCCAGTACAGCTGCGAGGTGGTGAACGTGTAGCCGAGCGGGTTGAGCTTGGGGATCAGCGCGCTCGGCAGGAACCACGCGACGAAGGCCAGGAACAGTGCGAAGGTGGTGATCCACAGGGTCTTCCAGGCTCGACCCTTGTCCCAGGTCTCCTCGTTCTCGGGATCCCAGTTCTGGAGCCATTCACCGCCGCTGCGCTCCTGGGTGGGTTGGGCATTGCTCATACCAGTGCCTCCTCAGGCTCGTCAGGGGTTGTCGGGCTCTCCAGGTGGCGAGCCAGTTCGGGCGACTTGCCCTGCAGCATGTGCATGACAGTCCAGTGCATCCACACCGCGCAGATCGCGGTCAGCACGAAGAGTACGAAGAAGGTACTCGTCGGGAATCCGGACCACACCTTCGTGTAGGCGAACAGCGGCGGCAGGAAGAACCCGCCCAAGCCGCCGAGCATGCCCACCAGACCGCCGACGGAACCGACGTTGTCGGGGAAGTATTCGGGGATGTGCTTGTAGACCGCAGCCTTGCCGACGCCCATGGCGCACCCGAGCAGGAAGACCAGGATGACGAAGGGGACCAGCCCCAGCGAGTAGGCGAGGTGCTCGGTCTGGGTGCCGTCCGCGTGGTCGATGACGAGGTGACCGTTGGGCATCATCAAGATGCCGGTCACCAGGAGCATCGCGGCGAAGGTCCAGTACATGACGCGACGGGCGCCGAAGCGGTCAGAGAAGCTGCCACCGACGGGTCGCAAGAGCGAGGCCGGGAAGATGTAGGTGGCAGTGAGCAGGGCAGCCGTCTGGAGGGTGACGTCGAAGTTGTCCATGTAGTACGTCGGCAACCAGGCAGCCAGGGCGACGTAGGCGCCGAAGACGGCCACGTAGTAGAGGCTGAAGCGCCAGACCCGAATCTCGCGCAGCGGGGTGAGCTGCTGACGCAGAGGCTTCCCGGTGCCGGGGGAGCGGTCCTGACGCGGCGTGCCGAACCAGATCCCGGCAGCCATCAGCACCAGCAGGATGGCGTAGACCACCGGCACCAAGCGCCAGCCGCCATCGATGATGCCGAAGTAGGTGGCGCCGGCCGTGCCCGCGATGATCGGGGGCCCGATGAACTTCGTGACCGACGCACCGACGTTGCCGGCACCGAAGAGGCCGAGCGCGAAGCCCTGACGCTCACGCGGCTGCCAGGCGGAGTTCCAGGCGATGCCGGAAGAGAACGAGTTGCCAGCGAAGCCGACCAGGAACGCCAGCACCAGGAGCATCCCGTAGGAGTCAGCACGGGAGACCAGGTAGGCGGGGATGGCGGTGACCAGAAGCAGGAACGTCATCACCTTCCGGCCACCGATCCGGTCGGTGATCATGCCGGTGGGCAATCGCCAGAGGGAGCCGTTGAGGGCTGCCGCCGCGACGATCCAGGAGAGCTGGACCTCGCTCAGGCCGAACTCCTCACGGATCGGCTTGCCCAAGATCCCGAACATCAGCCACACGGCGAACATCAGGGTGAAAGCGGTGGTGGAGAACCCCAGCACGCGGGTGCGCCCTGAGCCCTCGGTGGCCGACGGGACCGGGGGGTCTGCGGCCTTTCTCTGCTTCATGCTATGCCTCCATATGAAGGATCGGATGTCCTCTAAACAACTGGAAGGTATACCCGTGGGCGGTCGAGACCAGCACCAACGCAGCCTGTTCCAGTCATGATGTGCGTCACAGCCCGAAAAGGGCCCCGGTGGCGTGTGAGCGGGAAAGTGGCCTGTAGGGTTGCTCGTATTCCCGATGGAGCCAAGTAATTTCGGTTAGGTATGGGAAGCCTTACTTTAGAGGAGCGAGTTCAGCGCAATGGTGTCGGAGCGGGAGCGTGACAGCCAGGGATCCGGGCGTCCGGCGCCCTCCGGCGCCCGCTCGCTGCTGGACTCCCCGGTGCGGCGAAGCATCGTTGACCTGCTGTCCGGCCTACCCGCACCTATCGACGCGCCGGCCCCCGGCCTGAGTGCTGGCGACCTGGCCGATCGTCTCGAGTTGCACGTCACCACCGTCCGCTTCCACCTCGACCAGTTGGTCGCCGGAGGTCTCCTGGACAGCGAGTTCCGCGGCGGGCGGGTAGGTCGTCCCCGCAAGGTCTACCGGATCCGCCCGGGCGGGTTGCTCACAGATTCCTCCGTCGATGCCTTCGCGGCCCTGACCGAGGTCCTGACGGACGCCTGGCCGGCTCCAGGTGAGGTTGCGCTCTCCCCGATCGAGGCAGGGCGGCGCTGGATGCTTCGCCATGCCAAGCCGCCGTCGCCCTCGGCTGACTCCGATGGGAGTGCTGCAACCTGGTTCGGCCGGGTCGGCCACGTCGTCGATCTGCTCGAGCGGTGGGGCTACCGGCCCGACCTGCGTACCTCCGATGGCGGCAACGTCGTCGAGATGACCCTCGTGGACTGCCCCTTCATAACGATGGCGGCTACCCGCGCCGACGTGGTCTGCGGAGTGCACCAGGGCCTGATCCAAGGCGCCCTGGAAAGCACCGGCGAGACCGATGTCGAGGTGCGCCTCCTCCCCCTCATCACCCCGCGCACCTGCGCGGCACACCTGCGCCGAGTGGCGCAGGCGGAACCTACACACCTCCCCAGCACGCCAGCAGCAGTCGACGAGAAGGAATCATCGTGACCGACACCAAGCCAGGACTCGACGGCGCGTTCACCGAAGCGCTCGTGCGCAGTGGGCGCTACTTCACCAAGGGCACCGTCTCGGAGGATCTGCGGACGGTGACCAAGGAGGGTGGTCGTGATGCCGACGACTTCTACCGGGATCGCTGGAGTCACGACAAGGTCGTGCGTTCGACCCACGGTGTCAACTGCACCGGGTCCTGCTCGTGGAAGGTCTACGTCAAGGACGGGATCATTACCTGGGAGACCCAGCAGACCGACTACCCCTCGGTCGGTCCGGACTCCCCCGAATACGAGCCGCGCGGCTGCCCGCGTGGTGCCGCGTTCTCCTGGTACACCTACTCCCCGACGCGGGTGCGCTACCCCTACGTCCGCGGCGTACTGCTCCAGATGTTCCGCGAGGCCAAGTCTCAGCACGGTGGTGACGCGGTGCGCGCCTGGGAACACATCGTGGAGAACCCGCAGCGCGCGAAGGCCTACAAGGCCGCCCGCGGCAAGGGCGGCCTGGTCCGCGCCAGTTGGGACGAGGCCACCGAGATCATCGCTGCCGCGCACGTCCACACGATCAAGAAGTACGGCCCCGACCGGGTGGCCGGCTTCTCGCCGATCCCGGCGATGTCGATGGTTTCGCACGCCTCGGGCGCCCGGTTCATCAACCTCATCGGCGGCTCGATGCTGAGTTTCTACGACTGGTACGCCGACCTGCCGGTCGCGTCGCCGCAGGTCTTCGGCGACCAGACCGACGTCCCCGAGTCGGGCGACTGGTGGAACGCCGGCTACCTGATCATGTGGGGCTCCAACCTGCCGGTCACCCGTACCCCGGACGCGCACTGGATGGTCGAGGCCCGCTACCGCGGCCAGAAGGTCGTCGCGGTCGCCCCCGACTACGCCGACAACGTGAAGTTCGCCGACGAGTGGCTGCCCGCCAAGCCCGGCACCGACGCCGCGCTCGCGATGTCGATGGGCCACGTCGTGCTCAAGGAATTCTTCGTCGATCGCAACACGCCCTACTTCACCAACTACGTCAAGACCTACACCGACCTGCCCTACCTGGTGAAGCTCGACGAGGCGGCCGACGGACAGCTCACCGCAGGCAAGTTCCTGACCGCCTCCGACCTCGCCGCCACGAGCGCCGATGAGGAGAACGCGCAGTTCAAGACCGTCCTGATCGACGCGGTCACCGGCGAGCCGGTCGTGCCCAACGGCTCGCTCGGCCACCGCTACGGCGAGACCGGTGTCGGGCGCTGGAACCTCGAGCTCGGTGACGTCGACCCGCAACTGTCGCTCCTGGGTGGCCTCGGTTCGCAGGGCGAGACCGCCATGGTGCGGATGCCGCGCTTCGACACCCCCGACGGCGCCGCTGCCGACCTGCCGCGTGGCGTCCCGGTCCGGCGCATCGACGGGCACCTCGTCACCACCGTGTTCGACCTCCTGCTCGCCCAGTACGGCGTCGGTCGTGACGGGCTTCCGGGGGAGTGGGCCACCGGCTACGACGACGCCGAATCGCCCTACACCCCCGCCTGGCAGGAGAAGATCACCGGCGTACCGGCCGACACCGCCGCGAGGATCGGCCGCGAGTTCGCAGCCAACGCCGAGGAGTCGAAGGGCCGTTCCATGATCGTGATGGGGGCCGGCACCAACCACTGGTTCCACTCCGACACGATCTACCGCGCGTTCTTGACCCTGACCAACCTCACCGGCTGTCAGGGAGTCAACGGCGGCGGCTGGGCCCACTACGTCGGGCAGGAGAAGGTCCGCCCGATCACCGGCTATACCCAGGTCGCCAACGCGCTGGACTGGAACCGGCCGCCGCGCAACATGATCCAGACGGCCTACTGGTACCTGCACACCAACCAGTTCCGCTATGACCAGTTCGGCGCCGACACCCTCTCGGCCACCACCGGAAGCGGGCAACTGGCGGGCAAGTCCACCGCAGACGTCATCGCCCAGAGTGCCCGGATGGGCTGGATGCCGTCCTACCCCACGTTCGACCGCAACCCGCTCGACCTCAGTGACGACGCCGCGAGCGCGGGCAAGTCGGTCGGTGAATACGTCGCCGAGCAGCTCAAGTCCGGCGAGCTGGACTTTGCCGGTGAAGACCCCGACTCGCCGAAGAACTACCCCCGCATCCTGTCGATCTGGCGGGCCAACCTGCTGGGTTCCTCGGGCAAGGGCAACGAGTACTTCCTCAAGCACCTGCTGGGCACCGACTCCTCCGTGCGAGCCACCGAGACGCCCGAGGAGCACCGTCCCCTCGACGTGACCTGGCACGACAAGGCGCCCGAGGGCAAGCTCGACCTGCTCATGACGATCGACTTCCGGCAGACGAGCACGACGATCTTCTCC
This sequence comes from Nocardioides sp., assembly GCA_029264225.1. Taxonomy (GTDB): domain Bacteria; phylum Actinomycetota; class Actinomycetes; order Propionibacteriales; family Nocardioidaceae; genus Nocardioides. The sequence continues at coordinate 5,310 of JARICB010000103.1, forward strand.
GACGTCGTCCTGCCGGCAGCGACCTGGTACGAGAAGCACGACCTCAACACCACTGACATGCACCCGTTCGTGCACTCCTTCAACCCCGCGATCGCGCCGCCGTGGCAGACCCGTACCGACTGGGACGCGTGGCAGACGGTCGCGGAGAAGTTCAGCGAGCTGGCCGCTACCCACCTGGGTGTGCGCAAGGACGTCGTGGCGGTCGCGCTGACCCACGACACCCCCGACGCGATGGCCAACCCGCACGGTGTCGTCCGCGACTGGAAGAAGGGCGAGTGTGAGCCGATTCCGGGCGTGACCATGCCCAAGCTGGTCGAGGTCGAACGCGACTTCGGTGCGGTCTACGAGAAGATGAACGCGCTCGGCCCCCTGGTCGACACTCTCGGTGCGACCACCAAGGGCGTCACCTTCGAGCTGAGCAAGCAGGTCGACTACCTCAGGAACAAGAACGGCGCAGTGCGCGGTGGGGTGGCCAACGGCCGACCCACGCTCAAGCGTGACATCCACGTCTGCGAAGCCATTCTGGCGCTCTCCGGGACCACCAACGGGCACCTCGCCACCCAGGGGTTCAAGACCCTGGAGAAGCGCACCGGCGTGAAGTTGGCCGACCTGGCCGAGGAGCACGAAGGCAAGCAGATCACCTTCGCCGACACCCAAGGCCCGCCCGTGCCGGTGATCACCTCACCCGAGTGGTCGGGTTCGGAGACCGGCGGGCGACGCTACTCGCCGTTCACCATCAACGTGGAGCGCAAGAAGCCCTGGCACACACTGACCGGGCGGATGCACTTCTACCTCGACCACGACTGGATGACCGAGTTGGGCGAGGGTCTGCCGGTCTACCGGCCGCCGCTCAACATGGCGGCGCTCTTCGCAGAGCCGGACCTCGGCAACATCTCCGACGGTTCGGGCGATCAGGTCGAAGGACTGACCGTGCGCTACCTGACGCCACACAACAAGTGGTCGATCCACTCCGAATACCAGGACAACCTGTTCATGCTGTCGCTCTCGCGCGGTGGCCAGAACATCTGGATGAGCGATCGTGATGCCGCCAAGGTCGGCATCAAGGACAACGACTGGATCGAGGCGGTCAACCGCAACGGTGTCGTCGTCGCCCGGGCTATCGTTTCGCACCGGATGCCTGAGGGAACGGTGTACATGTACCACGCGCAGGACCGGCTGATCGACGTACCGCTCGCCGAGACGTCAGGCAAGCGTGGCGGCATCCACAACTCGCTGACGCGGTTGTTGGTGAAGCCTTCGCACCTGATCGGTGGCTACGCCCAGTTGGCCTTCGCCTTCAACTACCTCGGCCCGACGGGCAACCAACGCGACGAGGTCACCATTATCCGCAAGCGATCACAAGACGTGGAGTACTGACGTGAAGGTCATGGCCCAGATGGCGATGGTGATGAACCTCGATAAGTGCATCGGGTGTCACACCTGTTCGGTCACGTGCAAGCAGGCGTGGACCAACCGCTCGGGAACCGAATACATCTGGTTCAACAACGTGGAAACGCGGCCCGGTCTCGGTTACCCGCGCACGTATGAGGACCAGGAGAAGTGGAAGGGCGGCTGGGAGCTCAACAAGCGCGGCCGCATGCAGCTCAAGGGTGGTGGACGTCTGAAGAACCTCCTGACGATCTTCTCCAACCCCAAGCTGCCCTCGATCGGCGAGTACTACGAGCCGTGGACCTACGACTACTCCACGCTGACCGATGCCCCCGCCCAGGAGCACACCCCGGTCGCGCGGCCCAAGTCGCTGATCAGCGGCAAGGACATGAAGATCGAGTGGTCGGCCAACTGGGACGACGACCTCGGCGGCTCCACCGAGACGGCGCATCGTGACCCGATGCTGAAGAAGATCGCCGACAAGGTGAAGTTCGAGTTCGAGCAGACCTTCATGTTCTACCTGCCGCGGATCTGCGAACACTGCCTGAACCCCTCGTGTGCAGCCTCGTGCCCCAGCGGTGCGATCTACAAGCGCGAAGAGGACGGCATCGTCCTGGTCGACCAGGACAAGTGCCGTGGCTGGCGCAAGTGCGTGTCGGGTTGTCCCTACAAGAAGATCTACTTCAACCACCGCACCGGCAAGGCCGAGAAGTGCACGTTCTGCTTCCCGCGGATCGAGGTAGGCCTGCCTACCGTGTGCGCCGAGACCTGCGTCGGGCGGTTGCGCTACATCGGTCTGATGCTCTACGACGCAGACAAGGTGCTCGCGGCCGCCTCCACCGAGGACGACCACGGGTTGTACGAGGCCCAGCGCGACGTGTTCCTGGACCCGTTCGACCCCGAGGTCATCCGCGAGGCCGAGAAGGCCGGCATCGCCCGCGACTGGATCGACGCCGCTCAGCGCTCCCCGATCTACGCGCTGATCAACACCTTCAAGGTGGCCCTGCCGCTGCACCCCGAATACCGCAC
>JARICB010000128.1 GCA_029264225.1 Nocardioides sp.
CCAGGAACACCCCGACGCCGCTGAGCAGCACGCCGAGCAGGTCGAACCGGTGCGGATGGGTCTCCAGCGCCGGGACGAGACGCCAGGCCAGCACCATCGCCACGATCCCGACCGGCACGTTGACGAAGAAGATCCACTCCCAGCCGAGACTGTCCACCAGCAGGCCGCCAGCGATCGGGCCGACGAGCGTGGCCACGCCCGCCGTGGCGCCCCACAGCGCCATCGCCGACCCGCGGCGCTCCTGGGGGAAGATCCGGGTAATGATCGCCATCGTCTGGGGCGTCATCAGGCTGGCGCCCAGGCCCTGCACGATCCGCGCCAGGATCAACCCCTCGATGGAGTTGGTCAGGCCGCACCACAGCGAGGCCAGCGTGAAGATTCCCAGCCCGACCAGGTAGAGCCGGCGCGGACCGAACCGGTCACCGAGACGCCCGGTGATCAGCAGGGGTACGGCGTAGGCCAGCAGGTAGGCGCTGGTCACCCACACGACGGTGTTCACGCCCGCGTTGAAGTGCTCGATGATCGCCGGTGTCGCGACGCTCACGATCGTGGTGTCGACCAGGATCATGAAGAAACCGATGCACAGGGCCCAGAGGGCTGGCCAGGGATTGCTGATGTGCACGGGTGTCTTGGTGTCGGTGGTCACTGACCTAGTGAACACCCCGGCCCCGACAACGCCTTCGCAGGCGATGCCCTTACGAGCCGATGCCCTCAGAGGAGTTGTCGGGCTGCTTCCTCGCTGGAGTCGCGCAGGAACTGCGAGCAGCGCTCCCATTCGTCTGTCTCACCGATGTCGCGGGCGGCAAGGGCGAGCAGGGCGAGCGCGGTCAGGAAGCCACGGTTGGGCTCGTGGGACCACGGCACCGGGCCGTGGCCCTTCCAGACGTTGCGGCGCAGCATGTCCAGCGAGCGGTGGTAGCCGACGCGGGCGTAGGCGTAGACAGTGACGTCGTCGGCGCCGTCGTCCTTGGCCTGCTGCGCGAGACCTGCCCAAGCGGCAGGGGAGGCCGGACGGCGGCGTACGACGTCAGCCGGAGCCTCGCCGCCCGCCAGTTCTGCGGCGGCCGGGTCGACCGGCAGGTGGGTAGGAGGGGGACCGGCCATCAGGTCAACGTGACTCATAGGGACACCCTCTCACCTGTCTCCCGCGCCGCCCCCGCCGTACGCCCGCAACCAGCCCACTGCCGTTGCCCCCCTTCCGTTGTCACGGTCTGTTACGTGCGCTCCTGCCCCGGTGCACCGCGGTGGGAGTGCACGTAACAGACCGTGACAACGGGGTCGGGTCAAGGGGTTCAGGTCAAGGGTGTGGTGTCGGGCGGAGGGGCGGCGCAGGGGAGGGGGCCGGTAACCGTCCCCAGGTGATCGGTCGAGACGGCTGTTCACAGCGAGCGGGTACGGCGCGGGCGTACGACGCCGGATCGCGGCACCGTGTTGCCATGGAACATCGGGTACGAGCGGCGCTGGCTACGGGAGCAGGCTTCGTCACGGCCGCTCAGCTTCGCGACCTCGGTATCGACCCTCGGTTGACGACACGCTGGGTCCGCGAGGGCACCTTGGTCGCCGTCCGTCGCGGTGTCTATACAAGCGGCGAGCTCTGGTCGGGGTGGGACGAGTTCGTCCAGCGCCCACTGGCGAGGGTGCGGGCGGCGCACCTGACCATGCGGGTTGCTCACGTGTTCAGTCACGACTCGGCCGCGCTGGTCCACAGGTTGCCGCTGATCGATGGGCGCATCAGCGACGTGCACCTCACGCGGCGCCGGCTCCAGGGCTCCCAGGTGCAGTACGGCGTCCGCCACCACGGTGCGGCGTATCGGACCGATCAGCGGGAGCGGGTGAGCGGGCTTGATGTCCTCACGCTTCCGCGCACCGTTGCAGACCTCGCGCGCGAGCACGGATATCTGTCTGGACTGGTGGCTGCCGACGGGGCACTACGGATCGGAGTGGGGCGCCAACTGTTGCGTGACGAACTGGACTCGATGCGGTGCTGGCCGGGAGTGACTGTGTGCCGTGCGGTCCTCGACGATGCCGTCCACGGCGCCGAGAGCGCCGGCGAGACGCTGATGCGCGCGCTGGTGGCCGAGCTGGGGATCGGTCCGATGGAGACGCAGTTCCCGGTGTCGGTGGCCTCCGGTGTCCGCTGGTGCGACCTGCGAGTGGGGTGCCACGTGTTCGAGTTCGACGGTCGGGTGAAGCTCCGCCCGGTGGCCGACGGAGGGCTGGCCACCAGGTCGGCCGAGGAGGTGATGTGGCGGGAGAAGAAGCGGGATCGAGCGATCGGCGGACTGTGCCTGGGGATCAGTCACGTGATCTGGGCCGATCTGTGGGGTGCTGCCCGCCGCCGTACGCTCCAGCGGTTGGGCGCGGAGTATGCGGTGACGCGTTCCCGCTACGGCGTGGTCCTGCCGGTCCACCTCGAGGAGGTTGCCGAGCGGCTGCGGGGCCGGCGCTACTCGGGCGTCCGTTGACCGCCCAGCAGCGATCGCACGGTGTCGGTCCCGAGTGCCACGATCAGCGTAGGCAGCCGGGGGCCGCGGTCGGTGCCGACGAGCAGGTTGTAGAGGAGGCGGAAGAAGTCCTTCTGATCGGCCTTGACCTGGTCGGTCGGGGCGTCACTGAGGCCGAGCCCGCGCGCCACCTTGGGCACGCCGTAGACGACGGCGGTCACCTCGTCGAGCTGGAGATCGGCGGGCAGTCGGTCGAGGAAGATCCTCAGCCATAGCTCCTCGTCCTCGTTCAGGGCAGCGAGACGTTCGGAGTCGGGGCTCTGACGGACGACGGTGCGCTCAGCAGCGGGCAGCGACGCGGTCCACGCCATGGCCCGGCCGAGTCGCGGCTCGAGGTCGTTGATGCTGGTGTGCGGGAAGCCGACGCTCTCGACGACCTGGCTGATCATCTCGGCCGAGCCGGCGGTGACATCGGCGAGCGAGGACAGCGTCTTGAACGGTACGGCGACCGCGGGCGTCGGCAGCGGGCCGCCGGCCCGGGTGGCCGATGCGCGCTCGTAGGCCAGCACTTGGGGGTCCCGCTTGGTCGGATCGGCCGCCTTGCGGCCGAGTGCGTCCCATTCGTCGTACAGCCGCACGACCTCGGGTCCGAAGTCGATGGTGAAGGCCTGCTTGGGGGTGCGGCG